>CANHGF010000421.1 GCA_947460065.1 Comamonadaceae bacterium | reverse complement strand
CCTGCTGAGGCAGCTGGCCCCCACCCCTGCCCTCCCCTAGAGGGGGAGGGAGTGAAAGCGGGCCCTCCTTCGGATGAGGAGGGTGCGAGAGGTGGCCCTTCCTCTGGCGAGGAAGGCGCCAGAGGAAGTAGGCTGGCCTCTGCCCGTGTTGCTCCCTCTGGGAGAGGGCTGGGGTGAGGGCTCGCCTGCGCAAGCAGATCGAAAAAGTGCCTGAGCTTGTCAATCGGCAGTTGCATCAAATCATGCAAGCTCAGCCCCGGCAAGGCTTGCAGTTGCTCGCGACTCCACTGCACACCCACCGGCAGGAAGCGCTGCGCCGGCGGCAGCACTGCATCGGCGGCAGCCTTGGAGCCCAAACGCCAGAGCAGAGCCTCGGTCTTCAGGCGGGCGCCACCGCACACACTACACGGCGTATAGCTGCGGTACTTGGACAAGAGCACGCGGATGTGCATCTTGTAGGCCTTGCTCTCCAAGTATTCAAAGAAGCGGCGCACGCCAAACCACTGCTTGTTCCACTGGCCTTTCCAGTGCGGCGAGCCGTTGATGACCCAGTCTTTTTGCTCCTGGGTGAGCTTGTACCAAGGCGTGTCGCGCGGGATACCCGCCGCCTCGGCGTGGCGCATGAGGTCGTCCTGTGCCTCTGACCATGCCGGTGTCTGCATGGGCTTGATGGCGCCCATGCGCAAGGTGAGCTTGTCGTTGGGGATGACCAGTCCGAGGTCCACGCCAATCACCCGGCCAAAGCCGCGGCAGGCCTCGCAGGCACCCATGGCCGAGTTGAAGGAAAACAGCGAGGGCGTGGGCTCGGTGTAGCTCAGATTGCTCTGGGGGCAATGCAGGCCGGTGGAATAGCGCCACAGGGTTTCGGGCTTGTCCTGGCCCTGCACAAACACATTGAGCCGGCCGCCGTGCTTGATCGCGACCTCGAGGGCCTCGATGGCACGGATCTTTTCAGTGCCCTGAATGCGAAAGCGGTCGGCCACCACATGCACGCTGCCCGCTTCCTTGAAGGCTTCTTCGGCAGGTTCATGCACGCGCGTAAAGCCGCTGGCGGCCAGCCATTGCTCAAGCTGCTCGGCGCTGGTGCCCTCAGGCAGCCGCACCGGGAAGGTGACGATGAGGCGCGGGTCGTCCTGCGCGGTGCGCGCCATCAGCTCGGCGTAAATCGTCTCGGGCGTGTCGTGCCGCACAGCTTGCGCGGTGTTGCGGTCGAAGAGCTGGGTGGCGCGGGCAAAGAGGAGCTTCAAATGGTCGTTGAGCTCGGTCATGGTGCCCACGGTCGAGCGCGAGGAGCGCACCGGGTTGGTCTGGTCAATGGCAATGGCCGGGGGCACGCCCTCGACCTTGTCGACCGCCGGCTTGTCCATGCGGTCCAGAAACTGGCGGGCATAGGCCGAGAAGGTCTCGACATAGCGCCGCTGACCTTCGGCAAAAAGCGTGTCAAACACCAATGAAGACTTGCCCGAGCCGCTGGGGCCGGTGACCACGGTCAGTTCACCCGTGCGGATGTCCAGATCGAGGTTCTTGAGGTTGTGCTGCCTGGCTCCGCGGATGCGGATCAGTCCTTGCGTCATGGCGGGCCCTTCTGAGGTGAGGCCCAACATTCTAGGGAGCGGCGGCCAGTAAGCAGGCCGCCGGGTTATCCGGGGCGGCTCGGCAGCGCGCACCCGCCGCAAGCTACTGGGCGGGACGCGAAAAAGCGCTGACTTACTTGGCGGCGGAAGCGGGCGCGGCCGGAGCCGACGCATCGGCCGCAGGTGCCGACGCTGGTGCGGCAGCCGCGGGTGCCGGACCGTGGTCGCCACCGTGCTTTTCGCCACTCATGTCGAGCGAGTCGCCACCCTTCATGATGACGAAGAGCGAGAGCGCCGCAAAGAGGATGAAGGCAATGGCGATTTTCATGATGAGGAGTCCCCCTGAGAAAGCAGTAGCAAGATAGTCAACAAAAAGCCCGCAGCTTTTCGGCTGCAGGCCTTTCAGTGACGATCCCGGGATCAGTCTTTAGCGTAGATATCCACGTCCTTGGTCTCACGCACGAAGATCAGGCCGATCACGAAGGTGATGGCGGCGATCGTGATGGGATACCACAGGCCGTAATACATATTGCCGTTCCGCGCCACCATGGCAAACGCAATGGTCGGCATCAGGCCACCGAACCAGCCGTTACCAATGTGATAGGGCAGCGACATAGAGGTGTAGCGGATGCGGGTGGGGAACATCTCCACCAACATCGCGGCGATCGGGCCGTAAACCATGGTCACATAAATCACCAGGATGGTCAGGATCACGATGATCGCAAACTTGTCCACCTTGGCCGGGTCAGCCTTGGCGGGGTAGCCCGCTTCCTTCAAGGCTTCGGAGATTTCCTTCTTGAAGGCGGCGATAGCAGCCGCGCTTTCGGCCGTGAACTTAGAGTTCTCGACCTTGGCCACCGGCGCGGTGATCAGCTTCTCGCCAATCTTGACCACAGCGGGGCCGGCAGCAGCAGCCACGGCGTTGTCATAGCTCACAGAGTTCTGGGCCAGGAAGCGCTTAGCGATGTCGCAGGACTTGGTGAAGTCGATCTCGCGCGCCACGGGGTTGCCCTGGAAGGAGCAGTCACCGGCAGCGGCCGTTACCGAGACCTTGGCAGTCTGCTGTGCCTTGGCCAGGTCGGGGTTAGCGGCCTTGGTCAGCGCGTTGAACAGCGGGAAATAGGTCAGCACGGCCAGGGCCAGACCGGCCAGGATGATGGGCTTGCGGCCGATCTTGTCCGACAGGGTACCGAACACTACGAAGAACGGGGTGCCGATGATCAAAGAGGCTGCCACCAAGATGTTGGCAGTAGCGCCGTCGACCTTCAAAACCGAAGTCAGGAAGAACAGCGCATAGAACTGACCCGAGTACCAGACCACGGCCTGACCAGCCACCAGGCCGAACAGGGCCAGCAGCACGATCTTGAGGTTCTTCCATTGGCCGAAGGACTCGGACAGCGGCGACTTGGAGGTCTTGCCCTCAGACTTCATTTTCTGG
>CANHGF010000420.1 GCA_947460065.1 Comamonadaceae bacterium | reverse complement strand
GCAGCGAGCGCGTGAGCCTGGACCTGGCCGAACGGCAGCTGTATTCGCTCGATTTTTCCGAGGAAGTCGGCGAGACCGCCATGGCGGTGCTGCGCCCGCGCAGCGTGGCAGATTTAAGCACCATCATGCGCATTGCGCAGGAAGAAGGGCTAGCGGTCAACACCCGCGGCGGTGGTATGTCTTACACCAAGGGCCATGTTCCGGTGCGACCGCGCACGGTGGTGGTGGACAACGCCGTGTTCAACAAGGTGCTGGAAGTCAACACGCGCGACCGCTATGTGTCGCTGGAGACCGGCGTGCGCTGGGTGGACCTGCGCCGCGCGCTCAAAGGCACGGGCCTGCGCGTGCCCTATCTGGGCACACTCTCGGGCAACCACGCCACCGTCGGCGGTGGCCTGTCGCAAAACGCCACCGGCATGGGCCGCATGACCCTGGCCGAGCATGTGCTGGGCCTGGAGGTGGTGCTCGGCGACGGCCGGGTGCTGCGCACCGGCTCCTGGGCCACCTCGGGCACGGCGCCGTTTTACCGTTACAACGGTCCGGACCTGACGGGCATGTTTTTGTGCGATTCCGGCGCCTTCGGCCTCAAGACAAAAGTGCACCTGCTACTCGAGCCCTGGCCCAAGATGAGCTTTGGCTGCGTCACATTTCCTGACCGGGTCTCACTGGTGCGGGCGCAGGCCGACATGGCGCAAAGCGGTTTGCACACCGAGGCCTTCGCCTTCGACGGCTACTTTGTGGGCGAGTACGCGCTCAAGCCCTCGCCGCCGGCGCAGGACAAGCGGCAGATGGTGGCCGACTACTGGGCCGATAACCCCGACAAGCTGCGCGCGCTGCGCGGCCTGCTGAGGGCCTGGCATCCGTCAGGGCTGGGCTTCCTCAAAGGCTTGCCCAACGCCATGTACTACGTGGCCGAGGCCGCCGACCAGGCTGGCGCCGACCGGGTGCGCCAGCGCATCGCACGCATCTGCCGGCAGTACGGCGCGCGTGAACTGCCCACCACCATCCCGTTTGGTCTGCGCTACGGCCCCTACCTGAACGTGGGCGAGATCATGGCCAACCGCGAGGGCGAGGTGAACTTCCCGATCAACGCCAAGTTCCAAGCGTCCAAGGCCGTCGAAGCAATGCAGGCCTTCGAGGCCTTTGCCGCCGACAACGCCGAGCTGATGCAACGCCACGGCATTCGCATGGCCTGCAATTCGCTGCTGCACGGCCACTTTTGGGGGATTGAGCCGGTGATCTTCTGGAAGAGGCCGCTGGGCGCCTATCGCAGCCACTACGCCACCGAGGAGCGGCGGGCCCGCTCGCAGCAGATCGAAGAGAACGCCGAGCGCACCGCCGCCGCCCTGGACCTGCGCTACCGCATGCAGCGCATGTTCCGCGAGATGGGCTCACTGCATGTGCAGTGGGCCAAGTCCTACCCCTTCGCCCAGGCGCTCGAAGGCCAGGCGGCTTGGGGCCTGCTTGAGCAAATCAAAGACGCGGTCGACCCCAGCCATGTGATCAACCCCGGCGTGCTCGGCCTGGGCCTAGGACCACGCCCATGAGCTGGACGCTGCACACGCTGGACCTGGGCGAGGTCGAGCTCAACCAGCGGCGCATGGTGGCCAATGCCGACGCGCCCGGCGTGGTGCGTGTGCCGGTGCAGGGCTGGCTGCTGGTGCAAGGTGATATGCGCGTGGTGATCGACACCGGCTTTCGTTTTCCAGACATCCTCAAGCGCCTGGGCGACAACGCCTGCGGCATCGAGCAGCCGCAGCAGCGCCTGAGCGAGCAGTTGCGCCTGCACGGTCTGGCCCCTGCGGATGTGAACTACGTGCTGCACACCCACCTGCACATCGACCACGCCGGTCAAACCGATGTGTTTCCCATGTCCACCGTGGCGGTGGTCAACCGGCGCGAGCTCGAATACGCGGTCAGTGGCTTGTCGGGCCCGTCCTACCCGCCCGAGGACATCAAGCACTTCATCGACCGGCTGCACACGCGCGGCGCGCTGTGGCTGCTGGATCTGGAGGCCACCGGCGGCGAGACGGTGTTGCCCGGTTTGCGCTGCCTGAGCGCCGGCGGCCACACCGAGGGCTCTATGCTGGTGGTGGCCGACACCGACCAGGGCGTGGTCGTGTTCTGCGGCGACCTCATCTACAGCGTGCGCCACCAGCTGCTCACGCCCACCACCACCTTCCGTGACCTGGGCACCTCGGCCAACCATGTGGTGGCGCGCCGCCAGGAAAAAGCCGCGCTCAAGCGCATGATGCAAGTCGCGCCCCGCTTTCGCCTGTTTCCCAGCCATGACTGGCCGGTGTGGGTGGAGAACGGCCAGGTGGTCGAAGGCGCCGAGGCCTGCCTGAGTGGCCGCGCCGCCGGCTGCTGGTGCCAGCAGACCAGCCTGGGTTACCCCGAGACAGACCGCGACTCAGAACGCGACAGGAGCCACGCATGAAGATCTGGTACCAAAGCGCCAGCGCCTACGGCTTTGAGCCGGTGTGGGACGACTACGGCCGCACCGTGCTGGCGCAATGCCGCCGCGTGCTCGGCACGGACACCGAGCTGCACCTGCACGGCATCCCGGTGATGGTGCGCGACATCGAGAACTGGCGCGGCCTACAGTACTTCCAAAACATCCAGACCCTGAACAATATGCGGCGCGCCGAGGCCGAGGGCTACGACGCCTTCGTCATCGGCTGCACCCTGGACGTGGGCCTGTACGAGGGCCGTAGCCTGCTGGACATGCCGGTGATCGGCATCAGCGAGACGGCTTACCACATGGCCATGACCCTGGGCCGCAAATTCGCCATCGTCACCAGTTCCAGCGCCTTTTGTGAGGTCTATGGCGAGCAGGTCACGCGCTACGGCGTCGAGGGCCGGCACCTGCCGGGGCCCTACATCGTCGATGCCTCGGAAGAGGAAATCGCCACCGCGCTGGGCCAACCCGGGCCGCTGCTCGACAAGTTCTGCGCCACCGCCGAGCGCGCCGTGCGCGACGGCGCCTCGGTGATCATCCCTGGGCCGGCCT
>CANHGF010000419.1 GCA_947460065.1 Comamonadaceae bacterium | reverse complement strand
GGGGTGGGCCAGAACCTGCGCGACCACTACACGGTGCGCATGGTGGCCCGCGCCCGCGATGTGGCCACGCTCAATGAGTATTCGCGGGGCTGGCGATTGGCACTGGAGGCCGTCAAGTGGCTGGCCGGCCGGCCCAGCATATTGGGCTTGAGCCCCTCGCTGGTTCACCTGTTTTGCAGGTCGCGGCCCGAGCTAGACCGGGGCGACATTCAGGTGCTGTTCACGCCGGGCAGCTACAAGGAGGGCCGCAGCTATGTGCTTGACGATCATCCCGGCATGAGTTGTGGGGCCAGGCAGCAAAGGCCTTTTAGCAGCGGCTATGTGCGCCTGAGCTCGCCTGAACCGCAGGCAGCACCCCAGGTCCAACCCAACTATCTGAGCGATCCGCGTGATCCACCGGTGCTGCTGGCCGCGCTGCGCTTAGCTCGCCAGCTCTTGCACAGCCCCGCACTGGCGCGCTACTTCCACAGTGAGACCTTGCCTGGCCCACAGGTTCAAACCGATGACGAGTGGCTGGACTTTGCCCGCCGGCGCGGCTCGACCGCCTATCACCTGGTGGGCACCTGCAAGATGGGTCCGGCCGAAGACGCGATGGCCGTGGTCGATGCGCAGCTGCAGGTGCGCGGGCTACAGCACTTGAGGGTGGTCGACGCCTCGGTCATGCCCCAAGTGCCCTCGGCCAACACCATGGCCGCAACCCTGATGGTGGCCGAAAAAGCCGCTGACATGATTCGGGGGCGGCAGGTGGCTGAGCCGGCCGAGGTGTAGTTGCAAGCATGCTCTGCTCGCGGCAATGAATGCCATGTGGGAACTCCGCCCCGGCGCGATACAGCTTTTGATGGGGCTGCTGCATCGCCGCGAGGGCGCGGCTCCCACACCCATACTGAGGCTGCGCTGTTTTTTTGTGGGAGCGCCGCCCCGGCGCGATGGGGCCTTTGATCGCTTGCCTTTGATGGCCTCAGTTCAAGCTCAGCCCATACACCCTGGCTGCAGTGCCGCTGAACAGCGCTTGCTTTTCTGCCGCACTGGCGCCGCTGCTCATGCGCTTGTACGCATTCCAGAGCACGCCATAGCTGCAACTGCCCTTATCGACTGGGAAGTTGCTTTCGAACATGCAGCGATCGGCGCCAAACAGCTCGATGCAGGTCTGCACATAAGGCTGCCAGAGCGCAGCCAGTTCCTGCGAGGAGGGCGGTCGTGGTTGGTTGCCCAACTCAAAGCCATACAGACGCATGCCCAGGCCGCCGAGCTTAAGGTAGACATTCGGACAGCGGGCGAGCTTGCGCAGGTCGGCCGCCCATTCTTGGCGCACCGCCTCGCGCCGGCCGGCGTAAGGGCCTATGCCGATGACCCCCCCGCAATGGTCGAGCACGATGGTCGTTTCTGGGAATTGCTGCGCCAGGTCGAGCAACTCGGCAATTTGGGTGTGATAGATCCAGGCGTCAAAGCTCAGGCCCCGAGGCCCAAGCTGCGCAAAGCCCTTGCGAAAGCGGGGATCGCTCATCACCTGGGGCGGCGGGTTGGCGAGCGAGCCGCGGGCGGCCGGGTCCGGGTGCCAGACCGCCGAGTAGCGCAGGCCGCGCAGCCTGCCGCCGCCGGCTTGATCGAGCGCCTGCAAGACCGGCTCGACCTCGGCGCCGAGCAGCAGATCGGCATGGCCGACGATGCCCGCAGCAATCTGGCAGGCGCCATAGTTGCCGCTGGCGGTGATGGCCGCCGAGCCATTTAAGAACTCCACCTCGCCCACCGGCTGCAGCGGCGGCGGTGCCGAGCGCTTGTACATCGCATGACATTCGACCGCCACCGTGGCGCGGATGTTGTGCCCGCTGGCCAGGTCTTCCAGCATGTCGGGCACGAAGTAGCGGTTGCCGACATGGTCCCACAGATGATGGTGGGCGTCGACGATGGGCAGGTCCGGCTCGAGCGCATCTTCCTGTTGCAGTGCCAGCCACTGCGGGCGCACGGACAGGTGAGGCGAGGCGGCCGGTGCTGGGTTTGGAGCTGAGGCAGGGGAGTTGGCTGAAGACATGGTGGCTCGGAACTTAGCGGATACGCAGGCGACGCCCTGTCGCAAATGCGCCAGGGTGGGCCGATCACAATCGGCCTTATCCCGCCGTCAGTACATCGGTGGCGGGCGCAACAGGAGCAGATGATGCAATACCGCAAGCTGGGCCGCAGTGGCCTGAAAGTATCCACGCTTTGCCTGGGCACCATGATGTTTGGTGGCCAGACCGACGAGCCGCAGGCGGCCGACATCATCGCCAGCGCGGCCGATCAGGGCGTGAATTTTCTGGACACGGCCGATGCCTACAACGAGGGCCGCTCCGAAGAAATTGTCGGCCGGGCGGTGCGCGCCCAACGCGACCGCTGGGTTGTGGCTACCAAGGTCGCCTTTCCCTTGAGTGGACGGGTCGGCATCAACGAGAGCGGGCTGTCGCGTCGCTGGATCATGCAGGCGGTGCAGGCCAGCTTACGCCGCCTGGGGAGCGACTACATCGACATCTATTACCTGCACAAGGAAGACCCGGAGACGCCCCTGGACGAGACGGTGCGCGCCATGGGCGACTTGATGGCGCGCGGTCAGGTGCGCTATTTCGGGCTGTCGAATTACCGCAGCTGGCGGGTCGCCGAGATCTGCCGGCTGTGCGATGACATGGGCATCCCCCGGCCGGTGGTCAGCTCGCCTTATTACAACGCGCTCAACCGCATGCCCGAGGTCGAGCACCTGCCAGCTTGCGGCTACTACGGTCTGGGCGTGGTGCCCTACAGCCCGATCGCGCGCGGTGTGCTCACCGGCAAATATGCGCCAGGGCAAAGTGCGCCCGAGGGCACACGTGCCGGCCGCAAGGATGTGCGCATGATGCAGTCCGAATGGCGGCCAGAGTCGCTGCTGATCGCGCAGAAGATCAAGCAGCATGCCCAGCAGCGGGGCTTGAGCGCAGGCCAGTTTGCCCTGGCCTGGGTGCTCAACAACCGCTTCATCTCTTCGGTGATCGGCGGGCCGCGCACCCGCGAGCAATGG
>CANHGF010000418.1 GCA_947460065.1 Comamonadaceae bacterium | reverse complement strand
GGGCCGTTTGCCCCGGTGGACTTCGTGTTGCCCGGTGTGGATCTGGCGCAGCTGGAGCAGCAGTCGGACTGGCTGATGCCGCGTTTTTTGAACGCGCAGCGCCAGCTGATGATGAGCTTTCATAGCTATGTGCTGCGCACGCCGCGCCACAACATCCTCATCGATACCTGTGTGGGCAACGACAAGGAGCGGCCGCTGCGCCAGGGCTGGCATCGGCAGCAGTCGAACTATTTGGAGTCCCTCGCACGCCTGGGGCTCAAGCCTGAGGACATCGATTTCGTCTGCTGCACCCATCTGCACGCCGACCATGTGGGCTGGAACACACAACTGCGTGAAGGCCAGTGGGTGCCGACCTTTCCCAAGGCGCGCTATGTGTTTTCCGACACCGAATACAAGCACTGGGAAACCGAGCACAGGCAGGCTCTGGCGCAAGGCCGGCCCGCGCCTAACCACGGATCTTTCGGCGACAGTGTGCTGCCGGTGGTTGACGCAGGCCAAGCCCTGATGGTCGAGGGCGGTCATGACTTTGAGGCCGGGGTGCGACTTGAGCCCGCCCATGGGCATACGCCGGGTTCCTGCGTCCTGCATGCGCGCAGCGCAGGCGAGCATGCGGTGTTCACCGGCGACATCATGCACACGCCGGTGCAGTTGATCGATCTGTCCTGGTCCTCACGTTTTTGTCATGACCCATCACAAGCCCAGCAGGTACGGCAGGCCCTGGCCGAGCAGCTGGCTGACACCTCGAGCTGGATGATGGCCGCGCACTTCCCCGACCCTGTGGCTGGCCGCATCATCAGCCACGCCCAGGGCCTGCGCTGGTCCTGCGATCACCCCTGAAAAACCTGAAAGAAAAGACGCCATGCACTATTCCTGGTCCCCCCTGATCAAGCGCCAGCCCCTGCGTTGGCCCGGCGGCAAGAAGCTGGCTGTGATCATCACCATGAATTGCGAGTATTGGGACCTGACCCGCGAAGGCACTGAGCCCAATTACGCAGGCGGGCCGCCCATGTTGCCCGACATGCTGCCGGGCAATGTGGCCGACTTTCCCAATTTCACCTGGCGCGAATATGGCCAGCGGGTCGGCGTCTGGCGCATGTTCAAGCTCTTTCACGAGATGGGCGTGCCTTTTTCCTGCACCATGAACGCCAAGACCGCGCTCGAACGGCCAGAGATCATTGAATACGCCAAGGAGCGCGGCTGGGAGATCGTGCCGCATAACTATGAGCAGGGCGAGCTGCTGACGCGCTACACCTTTGACATTGACAAAGAAAGGGCCGTCATCGACGCCACCCTGGATGTCTATGAAAAGGTCGTCGGCCGCAAGGCCAAGGGCTGGCTGTCGTCCTCGCTGCGCAGCACGCCCAACACGCCAGACCTGTTGGCCGCGCGCGGGCTGAAATTTTTCTGCGACTACATGAACGATGAGCAGCCCTATCTGATCCAGACGCCCTCGGGGCCCATCGTCAATGTGCCCTACACCATCGAGATCAACGACTTCACCTTCTTCCACCGCCGCGCCATGACCACCTGGGACGCGGCGCGCATGCTCAAGGATCAGTTCGACGAGCTCTACCGTGACGGTGCCGAAAGTGGACGCATCATGAGCGTGGGCCTGCACCCGCACGTCTCGGGCCATCCGCACCGCATGCCCTGCTTCCGTGAATTTCTGGCCCATGCCAAGGGCCACCCGGATGTTTGGTGGACCACCCGCGAGGAAATCGCCGAGTGGTATCTCCAGAATCACCACACCCACATAGCCTGAAGACCACGATGCAACTGCTGCAACAAATCGTCAACGGTCTCATGCTCGGGGGCATTCTCGCCTTCGTGGCCGTTGCCTTTACCCTGACCATCGGGATGCTCAACTTCCTGAACTTCACCATTCCGGCGCTGTTCATGCTTGCCGGCATGGTGACCTGGGCCCTGTCAAGCAGCGGCGGCCACTTCATGGGCCTGGGCTGGCACTGGACCTACGCCGCCGCCGCCGGTATTGCGGTGGCTGTGCTGGCCTCTTTGCTGATTGAGCGCTTTACCTACCGCTACATGAAGGCGCGCTTTGGCGATGCCACCGAACACGCCCTGCCCCTGGTCAGCTCGCTGGGCTTTCTCATCATCTTTGAGCACCTGGCCATGATGTTCTGGAGCGGCGATCCGCAGCGCTTTGAATTGCCTTTCAAAAGCTCGACGCTGGAAATTGGCGGGCTGATGTTCGGCATTCCTCACTTGATCAGCTTGGCCTGCGCCATTGTTCTGGTGGCCTTGCTCAACGGTATTTTGGAGCGCACCCGCCTGGGTCGCGCCTTACGCTCGATCGCCGAAAATCCGGATGCCGCCACGCTCATGGGCGTGGAAGTTCAGCGCATCGTGCCGGTGGTGTTCGTGATCGCAGGCGTCCTGTCGGCGCTGGCCGGCATCTTGTACGCAGCCAGCTACGGCACGGTCACCCCCTTCATGGGCGATGCGATCGCCACCGACGCGATTGCCGGCATGGTGCTGGGCGGCCTGGGCAATATTTGGGGCGCGATTGCCGGCGGTCTGCTGGTCGGTCTGGTCAAGGTGCTGGCCATCAGCACCTTCGGCGCCGAGATTGAAAAGATCCCGGTCTGGGGTCTGTTGCTCGTCATCCTGATCGTCAGGCCCCAGGGTCTGTTCGGACACACACGCATCGGAAAGGGCAAATTCTGATGTCTGGCTATCTTGCTGGCCTGCTGGCCATGTTGTCGATCAATGTCATCGTGGCCTACTCGGTCTTCCTGCCCGGCTCAGCCGGCTTGCTCAACCTGGGCGCTGCCGGCTTCGTGCTGGTGGGCGCCTACACAGCCGGCGCTTTAAGCTCGCTCTATGACATGCCACTGGCACCTGCCATTGCGCTGGGTTCGGCCATGTCGGCCCTGGTGGCGTTTTTGATTGCCTTTCCGATTTTGCGCACGCGCGGCATCTATATGGTGCTGGCCACCTTCGCCTTTGCCGAGGTGGTGGGCGGCGTGCTGCTCAACATCCCCAGCCTGGGCGGTGCGGCGGG
>CANHGF010000417.1 GCA_947460065.1 Comamonadaceae bacterium | reverse complement strand
GTCTCGCCTGCAACAACTGGGTGCGCGCACCCATGCCTGGGCCAGCCTGACGGCCCAATACAGCCAGCGTCCGCTGCTGGCCAGCGAGGAGCTGGCCCTGGGCGGCGCGCACTACGGCCGCGCTTTCGATGACGGTGAAATCAGCGGCGACAAAGGTGCTGCGCTGATGGTCGAACTGCGCCATCACCCCGAGTCCCTGCCCAGCAACGCTCAGCTTTTTGGCTTTGCCGATGCGGGCCGAATCTGGGCGGCGCCAGGCGGCTCCGTACCGGCTCGGCCGAAGCTGGCATCGGCCGGCGCCGGCGTTCGGCTGAGCTTGCCTCGCGGCATGCTGGCCACGCTGGAGGTGGCCAAGCCCCTTCATACCGAGGTGCGTACCCAGGCCAATCGCAATGCCCGCGCATTTTTCTCGCTCAGCGCTCCCTTCTGAGTCAGCCCTGCCCGGCTGTTTTCGCCCCCGCTGAGGGCTTGTTTCCCCTCAGCTTCGTTCCAGCATCGTTCCAGCACCGCTCCACCTCGCGAGCCGCTTTGAAAGTCGTCGCCATGTCCCACACGCCTGCCTCCCGCCAAGTCTTGCGCCGCACTGCCCTGCGCGCGCGCCGAATGCAGTTGTCGACCCACAGGCTGCTCAAGCAGGGCTCGCCAGCGAGCGTGCTGTCACAACTGGCCTGGGTGGTCGGCTGCCTCATGGCCGGCCCTGCGGCCTACGCCAACCCCAGTGGCGCCCAGGTGGTCGGCGGCAGCGCCGTGGTCAACAGCCCAGCGCCGGGCACGCTCAACATCACCCAGACCAGTGACCGCGCGATCTTGAACTGGCGCAGCTTCAGCATAGGCGCAGGAGAGACGGTCAACTTCCTGCAGCCCAGCAGCCGCAGCGTGGTGCTCAACCGGGTGCTGGGCAACGACCCCTCGGCCATCTTCGGGCGCATGAACGCCAACGGCACAGTGATGCTGGTCAACCCCAACGGCATCGTCTTTGGGCCTACGGCGCGGGTCGATGTGGGCAGCCTGGTGGCCACCACCAGCAACATCCGCAATGACGACTTCATGGCCGGCCGCTACGCCTTTGGCGAGCCGTCAAGCCGGCGCGGCGCGACCGTTGAAAACCAAGGCTTGATCACCATCGGCGCCAGCGGCCTGGCGGCCCTGGTGGCGCCGGGCGTGCGCAATTCAGGCGTGATCGAAGCGCGGCTGGGCCGCGTCGTGCTGGGCGCGGCCAATGCCTTCACCCTGGACTTCCATGGCGACGGTCTGCTCAGTTTTGGGGTGGACTCGGCCGTGACCGAATCTCAAAGCCGCGAGCTCGGCGCCCTGGTGCTCAATTCGGGCACCTTGCGCGCCGACGGCGGCACGGTGTTGCTCTCGGCCCAAGCGGTCAAGGCGGTGGTCGACCAGGTTATCAATACCAGCGGCATCGTGGCAGCCACCGCGGTGGAAAGCCAAGGCGGTCGCATCGTCTTGTCGGGCGGCAGCGGCGCGGTCGCAGTGGGCGGCACGCTCGATGCATCGTCGGCCATTGGCGCTGGCGGCAGCGTGGTCGTGACCGGCCAGCAAGTGACCGTGGGCAGCGCGGCCCGCATCGACGTCTCCGGCGCCAGCGGCGGCGGTGAAATCGCCCTGGGCAGCACAGGCCTGGGCACCGCGGGCAACCGCTTTGCAGACAAATCGGCCACGCTGGCGGTGGCCGCAGGCGCCCAGCTCAATGCCAATGCACTGGTACAAGGCGACGGCGGCAGCATCACGCTGTGGTCCACCGACCGCACCGTGTTTGCCGGCAGTCTCTCGGCCAAGGGCGGCGAGCAAGGCGGCCAGGGCGGCTTTGCAGAAATCTCCAGCCTCAAAGACATTGGCCTGACCGGCGCGGTCGATCTGCGCGCCGCGCGCGGCAAGACCGGCACACTGCTGCTCGACCCCACCGACCTGCGCATCACCGACAGCGCCTCCGGCGGCTCGCTCGATGGCAACGCGGCTGACGCCAGCGTGGCAGCGGCCGATGCCAACCAGGGCGCAGGCGCCACGCTCAACACCGTCTCGCGCGGCCTGCTCGAAGGTCTGTCGGGCACGGCCAACATCACCTTGCAGGCCACCGGCCAGATCACGGTGGATGCCATGGCTTCAGGCCGGCTGGACCTGGCCACCACCGCAGGCCACAACTTCAAGCTGCAGTCCACCCAAAACGGCGGCATACGCTTCGTGAATGCGGCCACCGAAATCCGCACCCAAGGCGGCAACATCACGCTGCAGACCGACGGCCTGGGCAGCACCCTGGCCAACATTGGCAAACTGACCAGCAACGGCGGCAGCATCACCTTGCAGGCCACCGGCGACATCGAACTGGCCGGCGCCATCAACGCCGGCACCGGCGCGCTGAGCCTGCAGACCTCGGTGGGATCCATCACCAATGCGCCGAACACCACGCCACTGCTCAGCGCCGACGCGATCAGCCTGTCGGCCCCGGGCGGCCATGTCGGCACCGCCGGCCGCGCCATCAACACCCACAGCACCAGTCTGACCCTGTCCACCGGCGGGCACTTGGTGGTTGCCAATGACACCGCGCTGACCCAGCTGAGCATCACTGCGGCCCATGTGGCACCCACTGCCGCCAACGACTACCTGATCACCGCGCCTGGCCTGAGCTTCCAAGTCACCGACGGCGCCACGCTGGGGCTGACCCAAATCAACCAGTCCGGACTGAATCTGAGCCTGAGCTCTGACCGCTCACTGCTATTGGGCACGGTCAACGTCGGCGCGGGAGCGCTGACGCTGAGCTCGACCGGCGGCAACTTGCTCGGCGCAGCCGACACCGCCTTGACGGCCGCCTCGCTGGCGCTGAGCGCGCAGGGCAGCAATGGCAATAACGGCGCCATTGGCAGCAGCGCACAGCCCTTGCTGAGCACTGCCGGCCAACTCAACGCCACCGCCGGCAGCGGCGGGGTCTACCTGAGCAACACCGGCGTGCTCGCGCTCAGCCGCTTGAGTGCCACCGGCCCTTCCAGCGTTAGCGCCACTGGCACGCTGACGGC
>CANHGF010000416.1 GCA_947460065.1 Comamonadaceae bacterium | reverse complement strand
CAGAGCGCCCGCACCCAGGCGCTCAGTGGCTTCAAGAGCGGCGACATCCGGGCGCTGGTAGCCACCGACATTGCAGCGCGTGGCATCGACATCGACGAATTGCCGCATGTGGTCAATTACGAGATCCCTAACATCAGCGAAGACTATGTGCACCGCATCGGCCGCACCGGCCGCGCCGGCAAGAGCGGTCAGGCGATCAGCTTTGTCTGTCTGGACGAAGAGGGCTTCATGGCCGACATCGAGCGCTTTACCCGCCAGACCATTGAAAAAGTGGTGGTGCCCGGCTTTGAGGCCGAGCCTGGCGAGAAGGCCGAGCCGCTGGCCATGGGCCGGCAGACGCTGTGGGGCGGACTTGGCAAGCCACCCAGCCGCGAGGTCATGGCTGCAGCCGCCAAGGCAGCGCGTGGCGAAATGATGGAACGTATTCGCGCCAACAAGGGTGCTGCCGGCGGTGGCCGCTCGGCCGGCTCCGGCCAGGCTGCACGGCCTGCAGGTGGTGGCGCTGGTGGCGGTGGCGGGCAATCACGCCGTGGCCCGGGCCAGGGCGCTGCCAACGGACACCGGGGTCAGCCCGGCTCGCACGCACCGCACGCACCCCATGCACCGCGCCAGGGCCAAGGTCAAGGCCAGGGCCTGCCGCGCAACGCCAACGCCGCGCCGCGGCCACAGCGCGTCCATGACGATGAAGCGCAGCCCAGCTCGCATCTGTCGTCGGGCTTCCCGTCGTCAGGCCTGCCGGCCAACCGTGGCGGCTACCGGGGTGGTGGGGGTGGCGGTAATCGCAGCGGCGGTGGCGGTGGCAACCGCAGCGGTGGTGGTGGTGGCGGTGGCAACCGCAGCGGCCGCTCCGGCGGGGGTGGCCGCTCGGGTGGCGGCGGCTACGGCTACTGAGCTTGGCAAGGCCTGACTTTTTGTTGGGCCACTCTTTGAGGTGCGGCACCTGATCGGGCGCCGTATCGCTGCGAGGGCGCAGCTCCCACAGCCTCAGCCGCGCTCGGCTCGCAAGGCATGGTACTGCCCTGTAGGAGCGCCGCCCTCGGCGCGATTGCAGCGGCCCCATGTGCATGCGGCCTGTTCAAAGGCCGCATCGCTGCGAGGGCGCAGTGCCCTCAATGACTTTCATGCTGTGGCCTAGCGCCGATGCCCTCTCCCAAAGGGAGAGGGAGAAATACCTCGGATCGGTTCGCAGGTGTAGTGACCCCGGCCATTCACTCGCCCAAATAAGCGGCGCGCACCCTGGGGTCGGCCAGCAGATCGCGGGCAGGGCCGGTCATGGTCAGCAGGCCTGACTCCATCACATAAGCCCGGTCGGCAATCTTGAGCGCACGGCTGGCGTTTTGCTCGACCAGCAGCACGGTCACACCCTGGGCGTAGACGTCTTGTACCACTTCGAAAATCTTATCGACCATGATGGGCGACAGGCCCATGGACGGCTCGTCGAGCAGCAAGACCTTGGGACGGCTCATCAAGGCCCGGCCCATGGCCAGCATCTGCTGCTCGCCGCCGGACATGGTGCCAGCGAGCTGGTCGCGGCGCTCCTTGAGGCGGGGAAAGAGCGCAAACACCTTGTCAACATCAAGCGCGATCTCGGCCTTGTCGCTGCGGATGTAGGCACCCATCAGCAGGTTTTCGGTGATGGTCATGCGGGTGAAGACACCCCGGCCCTCGGGCACCATGGCCAGGCCATCGCGAACCAGGTCCCAGGCGCCCAAGCCGCGGATGCTGCGGCCCAGGTATTCGATCTCGCCGCCTAAGAGCGGCAGCGAGCCGGTAATGGCCTTCATGGTCGAGGTCTTGCCGGCGCCGTTGGAGCCAATGAGGGTGACCAGTTCGCCTTCATGCACTTCCAGGTCGACGCCTTTGACGGCCTCGATGCCGCCGTAGGCCACCTTCAGGCCTTTGACTTTGAGCAGGGTCTGCGCCATCTCAGTGTCCCCCCGTGCCCAAATAGGCCTCAATGACTTTGCTGTCCCTTTGCACGTCGGCCGGCACGCCTTCGGCGATTTGCTTGCCGTAGTCGAGCACAGTGACGCGGTCGCACAGGCCCATGACCAGCTTGACGTCATGCTCGATCAGCAAGACGGTGCGCTGATCGCGGCGGATGCGGTCGATCAGTTCGCGCAGCTGCACCTTTTCGGTGGCGTTCATACCCGCTGCGGGCTCGTCGAGGGCCAGCAGCGCCGGGTCTGTGGCCAGGGCCCGGGCGATCTCTAGCCGGCGCTGGTCGCCGTAGGACAGGGTGCGGGCCTTGTAGTCGGCATAGTGGGCGATGCCCACGTAGTCGAGCAGTTCGCGCGCACGCTCGGCAATCGCCGCCTCTTCGGCCTTGAAGCCATTGGTGCGCAAAATGGCGCCGACCAGGCCCGAATGGGTGCGCACATGGCGGCCGACCATCACGTTTTCCAGGGCCGTCATGTCGGAGAACAAGCGGATGTTCTGGAAGGTGCGCGCGATGCCCGCCTTGGCCACCTCGTGCACGGCGGTGGGCGAATAGGGCCGCCCGGCGAGCATGAAGCGGCCTGAATCGGGGGTGTAGAGCCCGGTCAGCACATTGAAGAAGGTGGTCTTGCCGGCCCCGTTGGGCCCGATCAGTCCATAGACCTGCCCGCGCTCGATGCGGATACCCACATCCGACAGCGCCTGCAGGCCGCCAAACCGCTTGGACGCGCCGCTGACTTCAAGAATGGGTTCGCTCATGGTCAAGCCCCCCCTTGCGGTTTGGACGGCTTGGCGGATTGCCCGTGTTCAGGGGCCGGCCACAAGCCCCTGGGCCGCATGAGCATGATGACGATCATGGCCAGCGCAATGAGCAACTGACGCAAGATGGCCGCGTCGAGCCGCCCGCCCGTCATGGCCTGCAGAGGGCCGGCCACATGGCGCAACACCTCGGGCAAGGCAGCCAGTAGCAGCGCACCCAAGATGACGCCCGGCAAATGACCGATGCCGCCGAGCACCACCATGGCCACGATCATGACCGACTCCATGAGGCTGAAGGACTCGGGCGACACAAAGCCCTGAAAGGCT
>CANHGF010000415.1 GCA_947460065.1 Comamonadaceae bacterium | reverse complement strand
ATCGCCAAGTACAAGCCGCCGCTGGTGGTCACCGCACTGGGCAGTCCCAAGCCTGCCATCGAGGTGGTGCACGGCTATGGCGGCCTGGTGCTGGCCGATGTGATCAACCTGAGCCTGGCGCGCAAGGCGGTGGCCGCTGGCGCAGACGGTCTGGCCTGTGTCTGCAGCGGCGCAGGCGGGCATACCGGCTTTCTGTCACCCTTTGCCTTTGTGAGCGCGGTGCGGGAGTTTTATGACGGGCTGATCGCCGTCGGCGGCGGCATCAGCGACGGCTGGGGCGTGGCCGGCGCGGTGGCCAGCGGCGCCGACCTGGTCTATATGGGCACCCGCTTTATTCCGGTGGCCGAAAGCATGGCACCGGCGGCCTATCAGCAGATGGTGGTCGACTCCAATGTGGACGACCTGCTGGTCAGTGCCGGCGTCACTGGCACGCTGGCCAGCTGGCTCAAGCCCTCGCTGCGCGCCAATGGCTTCGACCCGGATCAGATGCCGGCGGCGCCCGACCGTCACTACGATAGCCAGCAGTCTTTTGCCGGTAAAAAATGGCTCAACGTCTGGGCGGCAGGCCAGGGCCTGGGCACCATCCATGCCGTCGAGCCAGTGGCCCGTGTCGTTGATCAGCTGGAACAGCAGTACCGGACCGCAAGCGCACGCTGGCAGGCCTTGCAGTCCGCCAAGACCTGAACGCTTGAGCAACCGACGATGAGCACCTACGCAATACCCGCCTCCGCCTGGATCCCGTTGTGGTTTGTGCTCTGGCTGCCGCTGGCCGGCTTTTGGCTGTGGCAGCAGCCGCGCGGCAAGGTACGCTGGCTGGACCGTGTCTACCCCCTGCTGCCGCTGGCCATGGCCCTGCTCTACATGAGCATAGGCTGGCGCTGGCCGCCTGCGCTGTCGGGCGCCTTTGTGCAGTGGCTGGCGCTGGGCGTGTGGCTCTGGCTGATGCTCACCCTGGTGTGGCTGATCAGCCTGCTCAAGCGCGACAGCAGCATCATGGACTGGGCTTATGGCTATCTACTGGTGGCTGCACCCTGGTGGCTGTGGAGCCAGCTGCCGCCCGAGCGCAGCAGCGCGCAGCTGGTGCTGGTGGTACTTGGCACGCTGGGTTTTGGCCGCTACGCCCTGTATGTGACTTGGCGCAACCTGCCCCACGGCGAGGATCCGAGGTATGCGCGCTGGCGCGAACGCTCGGGCTCGCGCTGGTGGTGGTGGAGTTATTTTCAGGTCTTCCTGCTGCAAGGGGTGGTGATGTGGCTGTGGGCGATTCCCATGGTTCTGGTCATGAGGCTCGAGGCTGGCTGGAGCCTCTGGCATGGCCTGGGCGCACTGGTCTGGCTGGTCGGCCTGGTGTTTGAGGCCGGTGGCGACTGGCAGCTTGCGCGCTTCAAGCGCGAGCGCAAAAGCACCGAGCAACTACTGGACAGCGGGCTGTGGTCGCTGTGCCGCCACCCCAACTACTTCGGTCAGGCGTGCATGTGGTGGGGCTATGCGGTGATCGCCCTGGCCCATCCATGGGGCTGGCTGGCCTTGCCGAGTGCCGCCTATGTCACTTGGTTCATGCACCGGGGCTCGGCCACCTCGCTGATGGAGCGCCACATGATGAAAACCAAACCCGGCTATGCGCAGTATTGCGAGCGGGTACCGGCCTTCTTTCCCCGCTGGCCGGTCAAGACCCCCGTTCACAAGGAGCCCCAGGCATGACTCAAGCACTGATCATCGAGGCCCTGCGCAGCCCGCGCGGCCGTGGCAATGACAAAGGGGCGCTGCGTGGGATGAGGCCGCTCGAGCTGCTGGCTGGCCAGTTGCACGCCTTGACTGATCGCACCGGCGTGGACAGCGCGGCCATCGAAGACGTGCTGATCGGCTGCGTCAGCCAAACCGGTGAGCAAGGCGCCAACATCGCCAAGATGGCGGTGCTGCAAGCGCGCTGGAGCGATGCGGTGCCCGCAATCAGCATCAACCGCTACTGCGCCTCGGGCCTGAGCGCAGTACAGATGGCCGCCCAGCAGGCGCTGGCGGCCGATGGCCTGGCCGTCGGCGGTGGTGTTGAGATGATGTCACGCGTGCCCATGGCCAGCGACCAGGGCCCGCTGACGCATGACCGACAGCTGCAGCAGGAACGACAACTGGTCTCCATCGGTCTGGCTGCTGATACGGTGGCCAGTCTGGAAGGCTTTTCGCGCCAGCAATGCGACGACTACGCCCTGGCCTCGCAGCAGCGGGCGCTGGCCGCGCGCGAGGGCGGGTACTTCCGCTCGGTGGTGCCGGTGATGGGAGCCGATGGCGCTGTGCTGCTCGAGCGCGACGAAACCCCGCGCCCGCAAACCAGCGCGCAAAGCCTGGCCCAGCTCGAACCGGCTTTTGCGGCGCTGGGCGCCAAGCACGGCATCAACGATCTGCTGTGCCAACGCTATGGCCTGAACGCTATCACCCATGTGCAGCATGCGGGCAATTCTCCGGCGATGGCCGACGGCGCGGCAGCCGTGCTGCTGGCCAGCCCTGCAGCGGCAAAGCGCCTGGGCCTGCACGCGCGTGGGCGCATCCTGGCCTGCGCCGATGCCTCGGTCGACCGCACCCTGGCGCTGACCGGCGCGATTGATGCGAGCAACAAAGCGCTGGCTCGCGCCGGCCTGTCTGTGGCCGACATCGACCTGTTCGAGGTCAATGAATCCTTTGCCGCCCTCATGCTGCACTACATGAGGCACCTGCAAGTGCCCCATGAAAAGCTCAACGTCAATGGTGGAGCGATTGCGCTGGGCCATGCCATGGGTGCGACGGGCGCCATGTTGGTGGGCACTGCCCTGGACGAACTCGAGCGCCGGGGCCAGCAGCGCGCGCTGGTGGCCCTGTGCGGCGCGGCAGGTCTCGCAGTGGCGATGGTGATCGAGCGCCTGCCATGAGCCGACCGGTCGATACCGAATTGACTCGTCAGGCGTTGGCCAGCAGCACCCTCAGCCACGGCCTGGGCATCCTGGGCGACCGCTGGACGGTGCAGGTCATGCTGGGCACCTTCACCGGCCATAAACGCT
>CANHGF010000414.1 GCA_947460065.1 Comamonadaceae bacterium | reverse complement strand
TGGCCTACGGGATGGACGTGTGCTTTGGTGCCGTTACGGTGGAGCGCCACGGAAATGACGAGCAGCGCCAATATTTTCTGCCCCGCTTGGTCAAGGGTGAGTGCCACTTTGCACTGTCTATGACCGAGCCCGACGGTGGCACCGACATTCTGGGGGCGATGAAGACCAACGCGCGACTGGAGGGCGATGAATACGTCATCAACGGCGCCAAGGTCTACACCACCGGCCTGAATATCGCCTCGCATATTTTTGTAGTGGCCCGAACCGGTCGCGATGAGAACAAGCCCTCGCACGGGCTGACGGTCTTCCTCATCCCCAAAGACACCCCCGGCGTCACTTACAGCAAGATCAAAAAGCTCGGCTCCTGGTTTCTGCATTCCTACGAGGTCGTCTATCAGGATGTGCGGGTGCCGGCCAGTTGCGTCATCGGCACGCCCAACCGCGGCTGGCATGCGATCCTCGATACCTTGAACAACGAGCGCATCTTCATTGCTGCGGTGTGCGCGGGCTTGGGCCGCGCCGCGCTGGAAGAAGGCATTCAATATGCGCGCGACCGCAAGGCCTTTGGCAAGTCGATTGGACAGTTCCAGGCGGTGCAGCACCAGCTGGCCGATTCGCTGGTCGAACTGGACCTGGCTCAATTAAGTACCTACAAGGCCGCCTGGATGCAGGATCAGAAACTCGATTGCTCGGTGCAGGCAGCCTCGGCCAAGTACTATGCCTCCGAAGCGGCGTTTCGCGCCACCGACCGGGGGATGCGTGTGCTCGCGGGCGCTGGCTTCACCATGGAATATCACATGCAGCGCTACTACCGCGATATTCGCCAGTTGATCTTTGCCCCGGTGACCAATGAGATGAGCAAGAACTTCATTGCTCAGGCCGGTTGCGGCCTGCCCCGTTCTTATTGAACCTGTACGGTAAAACTGCCAAGGAGGTCTGGCCATGCATGTATCCGGCACGCGGCTGCTTGCAGACTTGCTGCATGAGAAGACGCAGCAGCAACCCGAGCACCCGCTGGTGGTGTTTGAAGACGCCCATGGCGCAGTCTCGCAGCTGAGCTACCGTCAGTTTTCATCGGCGGTCAACAGGCTTTGCAATGCGCTGATTTCTCAAGGCGTGCAGCCCGGGCAAAAAATTGCCGTGATGATGAACAACTGCACCGAGTTCCTGCTGGCCTGGATGGCCATCAACCAAGCCGGTGCGGTGATGGTGCCGGTCAATGTGCTTTATGCGCCCGGTGAGTTGCAATACCTGCTCAACAATTCCGAGAGCGTAGGCCTGATCGCCGAGGCGCGCTACCTGCCGATCTACCAGGAAATCGCCGCGCAGTGTCCTGAGGTGAGGGTGCGCATCAGTGCCCGTCAGGGCCAGGCCGGTGAGGGCTTTGACTGGCTCGATGACATCATGGCCCGTTATAGCGATGAGCGCCAGCTGGTGCGAGTCTCTCCCGATGCGCCGGCGCAGATTATTTTCACCTCCGGCACCACCTCCAGGCCCAAGGGCGCCATCATCAGTCACCGCGCCTCGCTGATTCAGGGCATTGCGGTCAGCCAGGCGCTGGGCATGGTGCCGCAGGACAGAGCTTGCGTGGTGCTGCCCCTGTTTCATGTCAATGGTCAATACGTCAGCGTAGTGCCGACCCTGACGGTCGGTGGCACTGTTGTTTTGCTCGAAGCCTATAGCGCCACCCGATATTGGGAGCAGGTGCGCCGCCATGCCTGCACCTTGATCAGCATCGTCCCGATGCAGCTGCGCACCATGCTCGCGCAGCCGCAGCAGATGGACGATGCGAAGCACCATGTTCGTCTGTCCTTCTATGCCCTGCCTACCACCGACGAGGAATGGGATACCTTTGAACGGCGCTTCGGGGTTCGGCTGATCGAAGGCTATGGACTGTCCGAGACCCTGGGCATTTGCACCTGCAACCCGGTGCATGGCCGCATCAAGCGGCACTGTATCGGCCTGCCCGTGTTGGGCCGGCAGGTTCGGGTGGTCGATGACGCGGGCATCGATTGTCCGACCGGGCAGGTCGGGCGCATCTGGATTCAGGGCGAGCCCATGTTCTCGGGGTATTACCGAAACGAAGAAGCGACAGCCGCCTGCATGAATGGTGACTGGTTCGACAGTGGTGATAACGGCTCGCTCGACGAGGACGGCTATGTCCATTTTTATTGACCGCTCCAAAGATGTGATCAAGCGGGCTGGCGAGAACATTGCAGCCACCGAAGTCGAGCGGGTGCTCAACGAGCATCCGGCGATTGCCGAATCGGCCGTGATTGCTGTGCCCGACCCTCTGCGCGACGAGGCGGTCAAAGCCTTTGTGGTTCTGCGCCCGGGTCATACCTTGAGTGAGCAAGAGGTACAGGGCTGGTGTGCCAGCCGGCTCGCGCGCTTCAAGGTCCCGTCCTTCGTGAGCTTTATTGACGAACTGCCCAAGACCAGCATAGGCAAGATCATGAAATATGTACTCAAACAGGGGGGCAGTCATGGCACGCAAGAAGCAAGTCGCCCTTAATTCCTTGGGCCTGGAGGCAGAGCAGGCGCTGAAGATCTATGCCAAGCTGGTGGAGATCCGCCAGTGCGAGCAGCAGCTCAACACCGCATTCGCCAAAAATCTCTTCCCGGGCTATATCCACTCCTACCAGGGGCAGGAGGCCTGCGCGGTCGGCGTGTGTTCGACCTTGCGTGACGATGACTGCATCGTCAGCACCCACCGCGGCCGCGGCCACTACCTGGCCAAGGGTATGGCCCTCGAGCCCATGGTGTGTGAGATGTTCGGCAAAGCCAATGGGATCTGTGGGGGGCGCGGCGGCGAGATGCACGCCGCCGATCCGGCGGTCGGCATTCTGGGCGGCAACGGCATCGTCGGTGGCGGCATCCCTTACGCTACGGGTGCGGCCTATTCGGCACAGCTCGACGGCAGCGACCGGGTCTGTGTGGTGTTTTTTGGCGAAGGCGCTAGCAATCAGGGCTCTTTTCATGAGTCGCTCAATTTGGCCGCCGCATGGAACTTGCCGCTGATTTTTGTCTG
>CANHGF010000413.1 GCA_947460065.1 Comamonadaceae bacterium | reverse complement strand
TGAGAACCGTTTGCACATCAGCTTGGCTCCTGGCGCAGAACTGCTGGGTTGGGACATCACCGCACTGGGGCTTCCCCAGGCCGATCAACCCTTTGTGCAGGGCCAGCTGCTGCAACACATTGAAGTGCCGGGGCTCTGGCTGGAACGCGCGCGGATCCGGGCTGAGGACCAGGCTCTGATGAACCACCCGCTGGCGCTGGCCGGCCACCGCTGCCTGGGCACGCTGTTCATGGTCAGCGGTCAGCCGCTAGAGCGAGCGCGGCGCGAACGACTGCTCGAGGCAGCGCGCGAAGTGCTGGCTGGCCACGGGCTGGACGTCAGCGCTGGTGTGACCGCGGTCAATGAACAGGTGTTAGTGCTCAGGGTTCTCGCACCCCTGGTCGAGCCAGCCATGGTCCTGCTCAGGGCCGCCTGGCAGGCCTGGCGCCTACAGGCCTGGCAACTGGCAGCGCCGGCGCCGCGCATTTGGTCCACCTGAGCGCACAGCCGCAGCGAAGACCTCATCGCGCCGAGGCGGCGCTCCTACAAGACTCATCAGCGCTCGGGCAGTGGGTGGGAGCTGCGCCCTCGCAGCGATGCAGCGCTTGATCGAAAGCCGCAGCGCCTCAGGCGCGGGCGGCGCGCAGATTCTGCGAGAACTGCTGCAAGGCGGCAATACCGCTGGCCTCGGCCCTCTGGCACCAGGACTGCAGTTGCGCTGCCAACTGCTCGCGCGTGAAAGAGGTGTTCAGCCAGAGCTGACGCAACTCCTCGCGCATGGTGACCATTTTGTCGAGCACCGGATGTTCAGCGCGGGCACGGGCGATTTGCGGCAGCGCCGCGGCCGGCACCTTGTCCTCGTCGCGGTGCAACCAGCGGGCGGCCGCCTTGAGCGCCGACACATCAGCCTGACGGGCCTTGAGGGCAGCCAACTCCAGCCGGGCCGAGCGACGCAGTTCGCGGGCAAAACCGGCCATCACCTCATAGCGGTGGGCGATCAAAGCTTCCAGGGTTTTTTCGTCGGCCACCGGCTGCATGCTGCCCAATTGCAGGCGTGGCGGAACCTTCTTGACGCTGGCCAGTCCCATGGACTGCAGGATGCGGATGTACATCCAGCCGATATCAAACTCATAGGGCTTGATCGACAACTTGGCCGAGGTCGGATAGGTGTGGTGGTTATTGTGCAACTCCTCGCCGGCAATGATGATGCCCCAGGGCGAGAGGTTGGTGCTGGCGTCAGGCGCCTCAAAATTCCGGTAGCCCCAGTAGTGGCCAGCGCCGTTAATGATGCCAGCGGCCATGATCGGAGTCCAAGCCATCTGCACCGCCCAGACAACCAGACCGGCCACACCAAACAAGGCCAGGTCGAGCACCATCATCAGGCCCACGCCTTGCCAGGAATAGCGGGTATAGAGGTTGCGCTCGATCCAGTCGTCGGGCGTGCCATGGCCAAAACGGGCCATGGTGTCCTTATTCTTGGACTCTGCGCGGTAGAGTTCGGCACCGCGCAAAAGCACTGTCTTGATGCCGTGCACATGGGGGCTGTGCGGGTCTTGTTCTTGCTCGCACTTGGCGTGGTGCTTGCGGTGAATTGCCGCCCACTCCTTGGTCACCTGGCCGGTGGTCAGCCAAAGCCAGAGCCGAAAGAAATGCGAGGCGATGGGATGCAGATCTAAAGACCGATGCGCTTGATGCCGATGCAGAAACACCGTCACACTGATCATGGTGACGTGAGTCATGGCCAAGGTGAACAAGACGATTTGCCACCAGGCCAGATCCCACAGGCCGTGAGCCAGCCAGTCGAGAGCGGCATCAAAAAAGATCATGAGAGCATCCTTCCAAGCTGGGGGCGGGCGCTATTGCGCCACCTCGTCCAGCACCAAACATTGTAGGTGCTGTGCTTGCCTGGCTGATGCTTCGCTCGGAAAAAAATTGCGAAGCAGGGTTAAAATTCTTTAAAAACCTATCAATCGGCCGCTAAAAGTCACTAAGTTAACGCAGCCGTGGGATCGACAGCGAGCCAGAGCAGCCCACAGCAAGCCTCAGCGGCGCTGCCAGACGGCCGCAAAGAAGCCATCGGTCTGGTGCTTGTGGGGCCATAGGCGCAGGAAATCTCCCGCGCACAGGCTGGCGCCCTGGTCTTGCTCGGCCAGCAGCGGCGCGGCCGGCAGCGCCTCAAAGTCCGGGTGGGCTTGCCCAAAGGCCAGCGCCACCGACTCATTTTCCTCGCGCAAAACACTGCAGGTGGCGTAAACCAGCCGACCGCCCGGCTTGAGCAGCCGCGCCGCACTGGCCAAGATGGCCTCTTGCTTGAGCACCATTTCCTCGACCGCCTTGGCGCTCTGGCGCCATTTGAGGTCGGGATTGCGGCGCAGCGTGCCCAGGCCCGAGCAGGGGGCATCGACCAGCACCCGGTCTATCTTGCCAGCCAGGCGCTTGATGCGATCGTCGCGCTCATGCGCCAGCACCACCGGATGCACATTGGACAGACCGCTGCGCGCCAGCCTGGGCTTGAGCGCATCGAGCCGGTGGGCCGAGGTATCAAAGGCGTAAAGGCGACCGGTGTTGCGCATGGTCGCGCCGATGGCCAGGGTCTTGCCGCCCGCGCCGGCACAAAAATCGACCACCATCTCGCCGCGCTTGGCGTCGAGCAGCAGGGCCAGCAGCTGCGAACCCTCGTCCTGCACCTCCACCAGGCCCTGTTTGAACAGTTCCAGTTGGTGCAAGGGCGGCTTGTCCCGCAGCCGCAGGCCCCAGGGCGAGTAGGGCGTGGGCTCGGCGGCCATATTCAGACGAGCCAGTTGCTGCTGCACCTCGGTCCGCTTGGCCTTGAAGACATTGACCCGCAGATCGAGCCCGGCCGGCCGGCTCAGGCTTTCAGCGAGCGCGTCAAACTCGGCACCGAGCTGTGCCTTAAGGGGGTCCACCAACCACTGCGGCAGGTTGTGCCGGTGCAGGTCCATCAGATCCGAGGGCTGCACCTGATCGCAATGCTCGAGCCATTGTTTTTCAGACGCGTTGAGCGCGCCATAAAGAAAATCGCGCTCAGCCGC
>CANHGF010000412.1 GCA_947460065.1 Comamonadaceae bacterium | reverse complement strand
TCAGCAGCGCCCAGCCCGAGACGCCAAGCATGCGGGCGCTGTCGTCCAGGCTCGCGGGAATGCGTGCATAACCGCTTTCCAAGGACTGCAGCGCGACCGAAGAAAACCGTACCAGGTAGGCCCATACCAAGCCCAAGGAGGTGGCGGTGACCAGCACGACGGCCTGCGGCGCCAGGTCTTGCAGCCAGCCCACCGGCAGCAAGAGCCCCACCACCACCACAGCCCCGGGAATTGCATAGCCGAGGCCCACCATGCGCGTGGCCAGGCGCTGCAAGCCTTGCGACTTTTGGCGGCTGCCAAAGGCCAGTAGCAAGGCCAGACCCGTGGCCAAGGCAGCGGTCAGTCCTGCCAGCCAGATGCTGTTGAACGACCACTGCCAGAACATCCCCCATGACAACTGGCCCCAGCCCTCGAGCAGCGGACGCGCCATGAACAAGACCGGCAGGCCAAAACCCAGGGCAATGGGCAAAGCACACACCCACCAGGCCAAAGCGGCGCGGGCGCCGGTCAAGCGCGTCGGCTGGGCTTCGGCCGAACCGGAACGGGCACCCCGGCCACTGGCAAAACGCTGACGCTGCTGCGCGGCTCGCTCAACGCTCCACAGCACCGCCACAATGATCAGCAAGGCGGTCGCCAACTGGGCCGCCAGCCAGCGGTTGTCCATTGCCAGCCAGGCCTTGTAAATGCCGGCGGTAAAGGTCTGAATGCCGAAGTAGCTCGAGACGCCAAAGTCGGCCAGCGTCTCCATCAGGGCCAGGCCCACCCCAGCAGCCAGCGCCGGCCTGGCCAGCGGCAGGGCCACCTCGCGCAGGCGACGCTGCAAAGGCGCGCCGAGCAGGCGGGCCGCCTCCATCAGGTGCACCGCCCGCTCAGCCAGGGCCGAGCGCACCAGCAGGTACACATAGGGGTAAAGCGCGACGGTAAAAACTAGCATGGCGCCCCACAGGCTCTGCACATCGGGCAGCAGCCGCCCCTGCCAGCCTGTCAGCTCGCGCAGACCGCTTTGCAGCGGGCCCGAGAACTGCAAAAAATCGGTGTAGGCAAAAGCCACCACATAGGCCGGCATGGCCAGCGGCAGCAGCAAGGCCCATTCAAAAGTGCGCCGGCCCGGGAAGTCAAACAATGTGACGGCGCAAGCGGTGAGCGAGCCCAGCACAGTCACGCCCAATGCCACCGCCAGGCACAGGGCCAGTGTGGTCAGGGCGTAGTCGGGCAAGACGGTGGCAGCCATCTCGGCCAACAGGCCCCAGCCCGGCCGGTCGATCTGCAACCACGAGGCAAATACAGCCAGCACTGGCAAGCACAGCAGCGCCAGCAGCAGGCTCAGCAAGACGGGGGGCAGCAGGCGCTTGAGCATCAAGGTTGGGTCGTATCACTGCACTGGCGCCGGAGCCAAGGGCGCTGGGCACAGGCAAATGAGCCCACTGGCTCAACCCTGGACCATTACCCCATTGGGCGAGGCCGGCCTCGCGCTAACGCGGGCGGCGGTGAAACCCACACCAGTGCAAATGAGAATTGTACGCATTTACCGCTGCCTGACCCTAAAATACGGGAATGTTTCTGGAAGTCACCGAACTGAGCGTGCGCTACGCCCAAGCGCCCAAGGCGGCGGTTGATGCCGTCAGCCTGGGCCTGGCTGCCGGCGACATCGGCGTGCTGATCGGCCCATCGGGCTGCGGCAAGACCACGCTGCTGCGGGCCATCGCTGGCCTGGAGAAGGTGGCGGCCGGCCAAATCTGCCTGGGCGGGCAAACGGTGAGCAGCGCGGCCGGGCATACACCGCCTGAAGCGCGGCGCATCGGCATGGTGTTTCAGGACTACGCCCTCTTCCCCCATCTGGACGTCGGCCGCAATGTGGCTTTTGGCCTGCAGGGCTTGAAGGCGGCCGAGCGGGCCGCGCGGGTCGCTGAAGTACTCAAGCTGGTCGGCCTGGAGGGCGCCGAGCGCCTGCACCCACACCAGCTATCAGGCGGCCAACAGCAGCGGGTGGCGCTGGCGCGGGCGCTGGCGCCCCAGCCGCAACTGCTGCTGCTCGACGAGCCGTTTTCCAACCTCGACGTGGAGCTGCGCGAGCGCCTGGCCCATGAGCTGCGCGCCATCCTCAAGGCAGCCGGCGCGACCGCGCTCTTCGTCACGCACGACCAGCTCGAGGCCTTTGCCATTGGCGATGTCATCGGGGTCATGCACGAAGGCCGCCTGCACCAGTGGGAGGATGCCTACAGCCTCTACCACCGACCGGCCACCCGCTTTGTGGCCGACTTCATTGGCCACGGCGTATTCACCCCAGCCACCTTGCACGAGGTCGACGGCCAGGTGGTGGTCGACACCCCCGTGGGCCGACTGAGCGATGTGACCGAATGCCCCCTGCCCGGCGCCTTTGAAGGTGGCCAGTGCGATGTGCTGCTGCGCGCCGACGACATCGTTCACGACGACGACGCCCCGGTCAAAGCCGAGATCATTCGCAAGGCCTTTCGCGGCTCGGAGTTCCTCTACACCCTGCGCCTGGCCAGCGGCCACCAAGTGATGGCCCATGTACCGAGCCACCACGACCACACATTAGGCGAATGGATAGGCATACGCGCGCAAGTCGACCATGTGGTGACCTTCCAGCGCGCCTGCAGCCCCAAACAGCGCGAACTCTGCCAACTGCCCTGCGAACACGCCGGCCAGTGCGCGGCTGAGACGGGGCGGTTTATGCCGGCCAAGGCGGCTAGCGCGTCCGATCCTGCCTGAGCGCATGCACCCGCTCGCGCAGCTCTTGCGCCCATTGCCTGCGGTCGCGGCCGGCGTGGTGCTCGGGCTCGCCGGTGACCACCTGGGCACGCAGCTGACCAGCGGCCAGGGTGCGCAGGACCGAGCCGACCAGGGTGTCGTCGTCGATGAACCGCGGGGCGTGGCTGGTCTGGCCGGTGGCACCATCGACAAAGCGCAGCGCCACCGGCTGCACCGGTGCGCCGGCCAGGATGGCGGCCTGGATCAGGTTGGCGTGAAAGGGCTTGAGCGCCACGCCATCGCCGGTGGTGCCTTCAGGAAAGACGGCCAGCAC
>CANHGF010000411.1 GCA_947460065.1 Comamonadaceae bacterium | reverse complement strand
CAGGAACTGGCGGGCCAGGAACAGCCCGGGCTCGCGCCAATGCAGCCAGAGGTGGTAGGCCGCAAAACTCACCAACATCGCGCGCATGCGAAAGTTAAGCCAGCCGGTGGCGCGCAGCTGGCGCATACAGGCGTCGACCATGGGATAGCCGGTACGGCCCTCGCACCAGGCTTGCAGGCGCTCGGTGTGCACCGCATCAAGCGGCGTGCCATCGCCGGCTCGCAGGCCGTTGACCGACTTCGCCAGGTTGTGACATTCCATGGACGGCTCATCCTCGAGCTTTTGCATGAAATGACAATGCCAGCGCAGGCGGCTGGCAAAGCTGCGCAGGGCCCAGGCCAGTTCGCGATCGCCGCAGTCGGCTATGCGCGCCTCGGTGGCCTGATGCACGCTGCGCATCGACAAGGTGCCAAAGGCCAGATGGGCGCTCAGCCGGCTGCAGCTGAGCGGCGCCGTCAGCGGGCTCGACAGGGCCTGCCGGTAAGGGCGGGCACGTTCGGCCAGAAAATCATCCAGGGTACGCCAGGCAGCGCCTTCGCCCGCCGCCGGCAGCTGACGGCCGGGCGTGCTCAGGCCCAGGTCACGCAGCGAGGGCAGCGCCTCGGCTTGCAGGCCGGCCGCACCCTTGAACCCTGTCGGCTCGGCTGTGGTCGGCGCATTCATGCGCTCCAACCAGCGCCGGGCCCAGCCATCGCGCGAACGCAGCCGCCGCACCACCCCGGTTTGCGGCAGCTCCAACCATTGCACCGATGCGCTGGTACACCAGCGTCCGACTTCCTGGTCACGCTGGTAGCTCCAAAGGGGGCCAGTCTCCTCGTGGCTGAGCAAATGGGTAAAACGCCATTGCTGATGCAAAGCCTGCAGCACCGCCGGCATGGAGTCGGTTCGCACCAGCAGCGGCAGCCCCAGGGCGGCGAGCTTGGCCTGCAGCTCGGCGGCACAGGCCAGGTAGAAAGCGACGTGCTGCGGATCGCATTCAGGGCTGTGCAACCACTGCGGCTCGATCACCAACAAGCCGGCGGCCGATTCAAACTGCATGGCCTGCGCCAAAGGCGCATGGTCGAGCAAGCGCAGATCGCGCTTGAACCAGACCAATGCACGAGCGCTGCTCACAAGGCGGCAGGACCGGTCACGCGTCCTGCTGGCCAGTTTCGGGCGCATCAGCACCCGCAGCCTTTGCCTCCTCGGCTGGATCACACGGCGAGCTCATGCTGTGTCCATTCCATTGCTGGCCGCACCAACAGCGGCCCGCGGGATCGATGATGCAGGTGCCGCTGCCGCAGCAGCGTGGGTCGTCACTCACTATTTGGGTCCTCCATCTCAGTGCGGTCGGCACAGGCCGTCCAAGGCGCTATTGGAGCCCAGTCTGGCGCGGGCCGCAGGGCGCAAGCCACAAGTCCCCGCAGCGCGGGTCTGATTGACGCTGGGCGTAGCCGTCGGCCATCGGGTTTATCTTGATCACTGGAGTCGACCCAGGTCTCTGACAATCAGTTCCAGCATGGCGCTAGACGCCACAGACAGGCTGCGCTCGCGGTGTCTCACCACGTAGATGTGTCGCAGCAAATTGGGGGTGATGAGCGGGCGGGTGGCGATGGTGGGCCACTGGAACTGATGCAAGGTGAACGTCGGTACCACGCTGATGCCAAGACCGGCATTGACCATGCTGATGACCGTCCCCAGGTGCTCGACCTCCAGCACGGTGTTCATGATCCTGGGGTGGATGGCCGCTTCCAGGGCCTGCCGGACGCTGTTGTTGCGCGTCATCTGGATGAAGGGATGCTGCGCGATCTTGCGCAGTGTCAGGCGTTTTTCAGACAGCAGCGGATGGTGGGTGGGGCAGACCAGGTGGTAGTGGTGTCTGCACAGCAGACGGGCATCGAGTTCGTCGAGGTCACCCGGTCTCGCATTGTTGGACACCAGCGCAAAGTCGGCACGCCCCTCCTTCACCAGCGCAATGCAGGCTTCAGACAAGCGATCGCTCAGAACCAGGTCAATACCCGGAAAACTGCGCCTAAATTCTTTAAAGACAGCCGGCAACAGGCCCGCCGAGATCGTAGGCAAGGCCGCAACATGCACACGCCCCTTGCGAAGTTCGATCTGATCGCCCAGGTCGGCAAGCGCGCGATCGGCATCCCTGAGCAGCTGCCTGACGGACGGCTCGAACAGCCGCCCCTCAGGCGTGAGGCTGACCCTGCGGGTGTTGCGGTCAAAAAGACGAACCCCGACGGTCTCCTCCAGCCTTCGGATGAGGGCGCTGTACGCAGGCTGTGACAGATGAATGGCCTGCGCCGCCCGGGTGAAGTTCTCCAGGTCGACGAGCGCGACAAAAGCACGCAATTCACGGACGGAAAAATCAGGGGCGCTCATTGATTTGAATTTGGTATTGCTTCATCTGATATTCAAATTTTACAAATGAATCAAGCATTCCTAGACTCCTCGGATTCGAAGCCCTGTAGCCCGCCTCTGTAGCCCGTCCCTATAGACCGCGCCTGAGCGCTTTGCTTGCGGAAGAACCCCCCATAGGAGACCGTGTTGAAGCCTATTTGTAATCGCCGCACTGTCAGCGCCTTGCTCGCTGCCACTTCACTCCTGGCTGCGCTGCCTGCCTTGGCGCAAGACTACCCGAGCCGCCCCCTGCGTTTGCTGGTGGGTTATGCGGCTGGTGGTCCGGTGGATGTGAATGCGCGACTGTTGGCCGCCGCCATGCAAAAGGACCTGGGGCAGGCGGTGGTGATCGAAAACCGCGCCGGCGCGGGTGGCACCGTAGCTGCCGATGTCAATGCCAAGGCATCGCCGGACGGTCAGCAGCTTTTGTTCGCGGCCAGTCCGTCCCAGACCATCACGCCGCATCTGAGCGAGAAACTCAGCTTTGATCCGCTCAAGGACTACACGCCGATTGCCATCCTAAGCGTGGGCTACAACGTGCTGATGGTGCGTGCGGATTCACCGATACGCTCGGTGGCTGAACTGGTGGCCTATGCCAAGGCCAATCCGGGCAAAGCCGCCTTCGGCTCGGCCGGCACCGGCGCGTCCAACCATCTGGCATCGGAGTTG
>CANHGF010000410.1 GCA_947460065.1 Comamonadaceae bacterium | reverse complement strand
GCGCGAAGACGCCCAGGCTGGCGTGAGCCTGCTGGTTAACAGCACTACGCTGGGCATGCATGGGCAGAGCCCGCTGGAGTTGCGGCTGGACGCCTTGCCAGCGCAGGCCCTGGTCTCGGACGCGATCTACATTCCGCTCGAAACCCCGCTGCTGGCCGCCGCCCGTGCCCGGGGCCACCGCACGGTCAACGGCCTGGGCATGCTGCTCAACCAGGCGCGCCCGGCTTTTAAGGCCTGGTTCGGCGTGATGCCCGAGATCACCCCCGAGCTGCGAGCGGCCATCCAGGCCACTTTCTAAAAAGACCTCAGCCATGCGAGCGATCGATCTCCCCAAGATGGGTGGGGTACACGCCGGCGCGCCTGCGGTTTAGGTGGGCTCAATTCAGAGCAGGGGCCGCAGGTTTTTGGCGACCTCCAGCATCACCGGCAGTACCCGCTCGAGCGCGTGATCGGACTCCTCACGGTTGATCGGCATGGTGATGCTGATGGCCCCATGAACAGTATTGTTTCGGTCGAGCAAGGGTACCGCCACGCCGCGGTAATTCAAGTCCAGTTGCTGCTCTGACAGCGCCCAGCCCTGCTCCCGGAATTGCTTGAGTGCCGCTCTCAGTTGCTCGGTATTGGGCAGGGTGTAGGTGGTGAAGGCGGGCAGGACGCGGCCGTCGAGCCAGGCGTTCAGGGCCGCATCCGACCAGCAGGCCAGAATGGCCATGCCGACTGCGGTGACCTGTGCAGGCACTCGGGTGCCAGGCCAGTAGCCCCCAGCCGTGTGGCGCGGGCTGCCGCTGCGGGCCAGGAAGATGGCTTCGCTGCCGTCAAGCACGCCCAAGTAGGCAATCTCCGCGGTGCCCTGGGTGATCCTTTGCAAATGCGGCTGCACCAACTTGGGCAGCCGGGTTGAATCGATGAAGGCATGGCCTAGCCTGAGGGTGCGCGGCATCAGCCAGTAAAGCTTGCCGTCGCTGCTCACATAGCCCAGGTGGGTCAGGGTGCGCAGATAGCGCCGCGCAGCGGTGCGCGTCAGATTGCAGCGCCTGCCCACCTCGGTGGCGGTCATGCGGGGGTGCTCGGCGTCAAAAGCCTCGATCACGCTCAGACCTTTTTCCAGGCCAGCGATCCATTCATGGGGTAGCAGCGGAGGGTTTGAGCTCATCGGGTACGATTGTTTGGGTTTATCGGTGTAGCCAGCTCTGTGCAGCCTTGGAACGCCGGTTTTTTAAAGTTTAATGCGGCACCTGCGGGTCACCGCTTGTGATCGGAATTACAAGGTATGACCTCCACCCGCGACAGCCTAGGATGGCGCCAGAAATTTGGCGTTCTGATCCCATCGACCAATACCAGTGTTCAGCCGGAATTCGACGCCATGAGTCCGCCGGGCGTGACCAACCACACCAGTCGTCTGCGCATCCCGAATATCGCGCTCAACAATGACGAGGACTTCAGTCGTCTGATCGCCCTCATCGATGCCGCGCAGGACGAAGCGGTCGAGTCCATCATGTCCTGTGAGCCCGACCGCTTGGTGCTGGGCATCTCAGCCGAGACCTTCTGGGACGGTCTGCAGGCCAGTCGCGCGCTGCGCGCCAGGCTTGAGACCACCACCGGCTTGCCCGTTTCCATGGGGTCAGACGCATGTAGCGCCGCTTTTGAGGCCATGGGCATACGCCGTATTGCGGTCATCACCCCCTATATGCCGGTGGGCGACAAGAACGTGGCCCGCTTCTTTGAGGAATCAGGCTACCAGGTGCGCCGCATCAAGGGCCTGCGCTGCGCCAGCCCGGTGCTCATTGCCCACACCAGCGAGCGCCAGTTGATGGAGAGCTTGCGCGAACTCGACGGCGACGACATCGACGCGTTGGTACAGGTTGGCACCAACTTGGCCATGGCACGTTTGGCCGCCCAGGCCGAGGTCTGGTTCAAAAAGCCGGTGATTGCCATCAACACCGCGATTTATTGGCATGCGCTGCGCGACAGTGGCATCACCGACAAGGTCGCCGGCTTTGGCAGCTTGCTCGAGAAATACTGAAGCACTTGCTCGCGGCTGCTAGCCCAGCACCAGGCCGCCCGGGAAGACCCACATCAGCGCGGCGGTCATCGTCACATAGCGGGCGAATTTTCCGATCGCCATGTAAAGAACGCAGGGCCAAAACGGCAGACGCAGCCAGCCGGCTACGGTGCACAGCGGATCACCGACCGCCGGCAGCCAGGCCAGCAGACAGGCTTTTGGGCCGAGCTTTTCCAGCCAGCGCAGCGCCCGCATCTGGCTGTTCGATTCAGAGTATTTGCGCTTGACCCTGTTGGCGCCGTAGCCCATGGCCCAATCGAGTGCGCCACCCAGGGTGTTGCCGACTGTGGCCACCAGCACCCCCGGCCAGAATAAATCAGGGTTGAGTTTGACCAGGCCGAAAACCGCTGGCTCCGAGCCCAGCGGCAACAAGGTTGCTGAAATAAAAGACACCACAAATACGGTGCTCAGTCCGTGCTCGGGCAGGGCCAACCATTGCATCAGATGCTTGAGTGCTTCTTCCATGCGCGATGTACTTCTTGCAGTTGCCGTCGCTCGTCAGTGTGGGCAGGCGGCGACCCAACGCTCCGAGACCGATTTGTGATGCAAGGCAGTATAGGCAGGCTCAACAGATGGGTTTCGCTTATCACAAATTGTTGCCCAATGCAGCCGTGCATCTCCTCAGCCGCAGCCAAGTCAAGCTCCATCTGCTGAAATTTCAGGCAGGTAGAATCCGCTTCCCTTTGCCCGACCCCGTCTGTTTTTCTTCATGCACATCGGCCCTTATGCCTTGGCGAACCGCGTGTTCGCCGCTCCCATGGCGGGGGTCACCGACCGGCCTTTTCGCAAGCTGTGCAAGGCGCTGGGTGCGGGTTATGCGGTCAGCGAAATGGTGACCTCGCGGCGCGATCTGTGGGACAGCCTCAAGACCTCGCGCCGCGCCGACCACCAAGGCGAGGTGGCCCCGATTGCGGTGCAGATCGCCGGCACCGAGGCGCAGATGATGGCCGACGCTGCGCGCTACAACATCGACCGGGGCGCGCAGATCATTGACATC
>CANHGF010000409.1 GCA_947460065.1 Comamonadaceae bacterium | reverse complement strand
ATGGCAAGCACATGGGCGTGGGCGGTCTGGCCTCGCGGCCAGACTTGGTGCAGCGCTTCGTGACCATGGGCGCGCGCTATGTCTCGACCGGCACCGACCTGAACTTTTTGCTGGCTGCGGCCACCGGTAAGGCGCAGTCGGTGGCCGCGCTCAAGGCCTGAATCAAAAAAGCCGGTCCGCTTGGCGCGGACCGGCTTGGCATCAGCGAGCCGATGCGTAGACTTTAGTAGTGCTGCCCGCCGTAGCCGGTGCTCGGCTCTTTGGGGCGGGAGATGTTGACCACGATGGAGCGGCCTCCGACCGACATGCCGTTGAGTCCGGAGATGGCGGCCTGAACTTCTTCGGCGCTGGTCATTTCCACAAAGCCGAAGCCTTTGGAGCGACCGGAGTCGCGGTCCATCATGACCTTGGCCGAGGACACATTGCCGTACTGGGCAAAGTTGTGGCGCAGTGCGTCGTCGTCGATGGAGTAGGGCAGGTTGCCCACGTAGATTTTGTTGCTCATGTCAGAGCCTTTCAGAGAGATTGCCGCTCGAACGAATGGACGGGCGGCAGGGGGAAAAGCGGGTTCCAGGAGACCCCGCTGGGGAAATGTGCCAGGCCGCGGTGGGGCGGTCAGCACAGGACCAGGCGTGGGCTGCAGGTTTGCAGCCAGCCTTGGGTAAGGGCCACCAGCTGCGCCGCTTCAGGCGAGGCAAAGGGGCGTTGAAAACGGAAGATCCGGTGGTGGGAGCTGGTGCCACGTCCGCTGGAGACGGTCACGCCGGCTTCAAAGCTGCCGGTCGCGGTCGCATGGCTCATGGGGGCGACAAGAAACTTGCCGATGGCCACAGTGGGCCGTTGAGATGAGGAAGTCAGAGGGATCCAAAATCACAGGCTGTTGTCGGCCTGTTGCTAGCCAAAAAGAGAGAAGGTGATCCGGGCTTGGCGGATCAGCAGTTCGAGCGGTGTCGAGTGGGGCCCGGACTGTTGAGCCTGGGCAGGTGATCGGGTACTTGACCGCAGGGCGGTGGTCCCGATCTGCGCCCATTATATCTAATTAATGATATGAGTGAATTTTTTTTACTTTATTTCATTCTAAAGCGCTGCTGGGTTGCCATGAAAAAAGGGACCCGAGGGTCCCTTTTCATTGGGGCAGCCGCCGCAATCAGTCGCGGTCGCCACCAAAAATGCCCAACAGCGCCAGCAGGCTCTGGAAGACATTGAACAGGCTCAGGTAGATGCCCAGGGTGGCGCTGATGTAATTGGTCTCGCCGCCGTCGACGATGCGCTTGAGGTCGTACAGGATGAAGGCCGAGAAGATGGCCACGGCCATCATGCTGATGACGATCATGCCGGTCGAGGATGCAACGAAGACGTTGATGATGGCGCCGACCATTAGCACCAGAGCGCCCACCGTCAGCCACTTGCCCATGCCCGACAGGTCACGCTTGATGACGGTTGAGAGGCTGGCCATCAGCACGAACACGCCGGCCGTGCCGCCGAAGGCGGTCATGATCAGATCAGAGCCGTTTTTCATGCCCAGCACCATGGCCAGCATGCGCGAGAGCATCAGGCCCATGAAGAAGGTGAAGGCCAGCAGCACTGGCACGCCAGCGGCCGAGTTCTTGGTTTTTTCGATGGCGAAGATGAAGCCGAAGGCGCCAACCATGAAGACCACCAGGCCCATGATGCCTCCCAGGGAGGCGGTGATGCCGGTGGCCACGCCCAGCCATGCCCCAAGAACCGTCGGCACCATGCTCAGGGCCAGCAGGAAGTAGGTGTTGCGCAGGACGCGGTTGCGCACTGCCGCCGAGGGCAGAGCGTCGATGTAGTCAGCGGTTTGGAAGGGTTGGTTCATGTGGATCTCCTTGAAATCCGGACCAGGGAAACGCTGTAGCGTCTGAAGGCGCTGCAGCGGTCTGACCGTGGATGCAATTGTAGGGATGGGGCAAAAAAGTCAAGACCTCGTCCTATTTTTCCTGCGGGTTTAGCCAAGGGATCTGTGGAGCGCGGCGGCCGCAGGTGCGGGCGCTAAACTCCGAGGCTTACTTCTCCTCACCATTTTCTCTGGACTGATCCATGAAGAACAAACCCACCCTCGAGCTGGCTGACGCCAAGAAGATTGCTGCAGCGGCCGAAGCTGAGGCACTTAAGAACAACTGGGCGGTGAGCATTGCCATCGTCGATGACGGGGGTCATTTGCTGCACCTGCAGCGCCTCGATGGTGCGGCGGCGGTGTCGGCCCATATTGCTCCTGCCAAGGCCCATACCTCGGCCCTGGGCCGGCGTGAGAGCAAGGTCTATGAAGACATCATTAACGGGGGACGCTTTGCCTTCCTGACGGCGCCGGCCGTCGAGGGCCTGCTCGAAGGCGGTGTGCCCATCATGAAGGACGGGCAATGCCTGGGTGCGGTCGGTGTCAGCGGCGTCAAGTCCAGCGAAGACGCCCAGATCGCCCGGGCCGGCATTGCAGCGCTCGGCCTCTGAGGCGGCATAGCTCTCACGGCCGAGTGAATGGCCAGGGTAAAGCCTAGAGTATTGATCTTCCTCAAACGTGAGCGAGCGGCAGGCCTAGCTGGCGGGGCTGCTGATCAAGCACTGCATCGCTGCGAGGGCGCAGCTCCCACACTTCCCTCGATCATCGCAGCCTGCGCGCTGCCCCCATGCTTCCTTTGGTCGCCGGCTGGCACTGTGGGTGTGGGAGCGCCGCCCCGCGCGATGGGGGCTGCTCACAGGATCTTGCCCGTCTTTACTTGAAGCCGACCCGGTCGAGCATCTGCTGGACCTTGACCTGGTTCATGCCGACGATGCTGGTGGCGATCAGCTCGCTTTTGAAATTACCGCCGCTCATGGCCTTCAGAGCCGGGTTATCCAGGCTGACCCCTTTGGCTACCGGCCACTCGTTGTTGCCGTTGGCGAAGTGGTTTTGTGCGCTCGGGCTGGCCAGGTACTCCAGAAAGCGCACCGCGTTGTCGACGTTCTTGGCGTGCCGGGCCACCGCGCCGCCGGCAATGTTCATATGGGTTCCCCAGCTCGCCTGGTTGGGAAAGACGACGCCGATTTTCTCGACCACCGCCTTGTCGGCAGCACTGTCT
>CANHGF010000408.1 GCA_947460065.1 Comamonadaceae bacterium | reverse complement strand
TCGCCCTCCTCGCGCACTACGGCCGAGCCGCAAATCGGGCACTGGCGCGGCATGGTGAAGAGCGAGCCGTCGTGCGCGCGCTTGTCCAGCACCACGCTGACCACCTCGGGAATCACATCACCGGCGCGGCGGACCACCACGGTGTCGCCCACGCGCACGTCCTTGCGCCTGGCCTCGTCCTCGTTGTGCAGCGTGGCATTGGTGACCGTGACGCCACCGACAAACACCGGCGCGAGCTTGGCCACGGGCGTGAGCTTGCCGGTGCGGCCGACCTGCACATCGATGGCCAGCACCGTGGTCAGCTGCTCCTGCGCCGGGTACTTGTGGGCGACGGCCCAGCGCGGCTCGCGGGTGACAAAGCCCAGGCGCTTTTGCAGAGCCAGGCTGTCGACCTTGTAGACCACGCCGTCGATGTCGTAGGGCAACGCGTCTCGGGCCTGGCCCATGTCGCGGTGAAAGGCCACCAGCTGCTCGGCGCCTTGCGCCAGCCGGGTCTGCGAGGCCACCGGAAAACCCCAATCGCGCAGCTGCATCAGCCAGCCGTAGTGCGTTTCGGGCGGGGTCTCCCCCTCGGACAGGACGACCTCACCCAGGCCATAGGCAAAGAAGCTCAGGGGGCGCCGGGCGGCAATCGCCGGGTCCAGCTGGCGCACCGCGCCCGCTGCGGCATTGCGCGGGTTGACGAAGGTCTTTTCGTTTTTGGCGCCCTGGGCGATTTTTCCGCGCTGGCGCTCGTTGAGGGCTTCGAAGTCGTCGCGGCGCATGTAGACCTCGCCGCGCACTTCGAGCACCGGCGGCGGGACTGACCCAACCCCGGCCATCCCCCACAGGGGGAGGGTGTCGGGCGCGCCCTCCCCAGGAAAAGCAGAGGGAGTCGCCGACATTTGCAGGCGCAGCGGAATCTGGCCGATGGTGCGGATGTTCTGCGTCACGTCCTCGCCTACCTCGCCGTCGCCACGGGTGGCGGCGCAGACCAGGGTGCCGTGTTCATAGCGCAGGTTGATGGCCAGGCCGTCGAACTTGAGCTCGGCCACATACACCACCGGCGCATCACCTTCGGCCAGACCCAGCTCGCGGCGGATGCGAGCGTCAAAGGCCTGGGCACCGGTGGCCTCGGTGTCGGTCTCGGTGCGGATGCTGAGCATGGGCACGGCATGGCGCACCGGCGCGAAATGGTCGAGCACCGCGCCACCCACGCGTTGGGTTGGCGAGTCGGCGCTGGCCAGCTCGGGGTGCGCGGCCTCCAGCGCCTGCAACTCTTGGAAAAGCTTGTCGTACTCAGCGTCCGCAATCTCCGGCTCGTCGAGCACGTAGTAGCGGTGGGCGTGGTGGTGCAGTTGCTGGCGCAATTGCAAGGCCCGGGCGGCCGGCTCGGCAGGCCTTGCCGATGGCCGATGTGGGTCGCTCATGAGCTGCGCTGGTTCAAAAAAAGCCGGGCACTAGCCGCCAAGGCTCAGGAAAACAGGCGCCGGCACAGCGCCGAGCCGACCGGCAGATCGCGCGCTTGCAGCGTGTCGTAAAGCTTTTGCAGGTCGGAATGGATGGTTTCCATGGTGTCGGCGCGGATGGCATTGCCGTTGTCGTCAGTGATCGCCCCCTCCATGCTGGCAGCCAGGCTCAAAGCCGCCTCGCACATGCGCTCAAACGGTTTGTCTTCGCGCTCAACCTGGGGCACATCCAGCGTCAGGGTGACCTCGCGCAGGGCCGTCTTGTCAGGCTCTTCGGCCAGGGCGGCCTGCGGATCGAAGGACAGGCCCAGGATGGGCGGCTGACCGTCGACTTCAGCGGGGAAGACCATGCGCCCGGGAATCACGCCCGCCACAAAACCGAGCCGCGCTGCATGCTGCTGCACATAACCGGGGCTCCAGGCGGCGTTGCGGGCGCGCAGGGTAAAACTCAGTTGCGCATCGTGTTCGCCGGCGAATTGGTCGAGCTCGCGGGCACGCGCCACCTCTTCGAGCATGTCGGGGAACTGGGGCTCGCCGCCGACCGCGTCGGCAAAATGCCTGGCTTTGGTGACAAATTCAGAAAACTCAATTTGATTCATCGGCCCCATGCGGTTGGCCAGTTGTATGCCGGCCTGGAAGGCGCTGTAGCGCTGACCGGCCGCAGGCGGCTCCCACAAACCCGTCTCGGCGCTCAGGCCCTCGACCGCAAAGGGCTTGGTGCCGACCCGGCGGGTGCTGGGCAAAGCTGCGAGCGCCGCCTCGCCCGATACGACGCCATCAATAGATATGGGCGCAATGACGTCGATCAGGCTGTCAAGCTCGGCATCACGCCTGGGCGTTGGGAGAGAACCGAACCCGTCGGCGGTTTCCGCCACGCCCTCGAGCACCGGCTCGCGTCGCGCGTCGCCGATGACGGTTTCGAGAGCTGGTTCGACGGTGCCGGCCTGCTTGGGTTCGGCGTCGGCCTGCTTGGGCCGATTCTTCCGCGATGTCCAGGCGCCATGGGCGACCACTGCGGCCAGCACCACCGCGCCGAGTACCGCCAATGCAAGATGCAGGTTGTTCATGTTAGCGCTGCCTCCGCCAGGTTGAGGGCCGATTCCATATCCACTGCCACGATGCGCGAGACCCCCTGCTCCTGCATGGTCACGCCGATGAGCTGCTGGGCCATCTCCATGGCAATCTTGTTGTGCGAAATAAACAGGAACTGGGTCTCACTGGACATGGCGCTGACCAGCTTGGCATAGCGTTCAGTGTTGGAGTCATCCAGGGGCGCATCGACCTCGTCGAGCAAGCAAAACGGCGCCGGGTTGAGCTGGAAAATGGCAAACACCAGGGCAATTGCGGTCAGGGCTTTCTCGCCGCCAGACAGCAGGTGGATGGTCTGGTTCTTCTTGCCCGGCGGCTGGGCCATGACCTGCACGCCGGCGTCGAGGATCTCGCCGCCGGTCATGATCAGGCGGGCATTGCCGCCGCCAAACAACTGCGGGAACATCCGTCCGAAATGGCCGTTGACGGTCTCGAAGGTGCTCGAGAGCAGCTCGCGGGTCTCCATATCGATTTTGTGGATCGCGTCTTCCAGTGTGGTCATGGCGTCCGTCAGGTCGCGCATTTGCGCATCGAGGAAGCCC
>CANHGF010000407.1 GCA_947460065.1 Comamonadaceae bacterium | reverse complement strand
TCGTACGCCTCTTCGATGCACTTGACCGGCCGGCCCTTGAGCCCAGCAATCAGGTTTTCCTCCACCGTCAGCGAAGCAAAGATATCGCGCGTCTGCGGCACATAACCCAGGCCCGCCAGCGCGCGCGCCCCAGGGCCGGCCTGGCTCAGGCTGCGGCCTTCAAAGCGCACCACGCCGCGGCTGACGTCGGCCAGCCCCATCAAGGCCTTGAGCAAGGTGGTCTTGCCCACCCCATTGCGACCGATCAGGGCCAGACGCGCACCCGGCTCGACACTCAGCTCGATGCCGTGCAACACCTGCACCGGTCCATAGCCGGCATGCAGGTCACTGACTTCCAACAGGGCCACGGCTCAGGTCTCCTCGCCCAGATAGGCTGCGCGCACCGCCGCGTGGCGACGGATCTCGGCCGGCGCTCCCTCGGCCAGCACCGCGCCCTCGGCCAACACCATCATGCGATCGGCAAAATTGAACACCAAGTCCATGTCGTGCTCGATCATCAGAATGGCCAGATCTGAGGGCAGGCTGGCCAAAGCATCGAGCACCACCTGCCGCTCGCCCGAAGGTACGCCCGCCATGGGCTCGTCCAGCAAAAGCACACGCGGCCGCAAAGCCATGGCCAAAGCCACTTCCACCAGGCGCTGCTCGCCGTAGGCCAACTCGACGGGAACCCGAGCGGCCAGGCTGGCCATGCGCAAAGACTCCAAGATGGTCTGGGCCTCGTCCTGCACCTGCGGGTAAGCATGCAGCGGCCGCCATATCCTGCCGATGGAGCCCTGGCGCTCGTGGATCGCCATTTCCACCTGCCTGCGCACCGGCAAGGTGGGCGCCAATTGCGTGATCTGGAAAGTGCGCACCAGGCCCCGCTTGACACGCTGTGGCTGGCTCAGGGCGCTGACGTCCTCACCGCCCAGATGAACCGAGCCGGCGCTGGGGGCCAACACACCGGTGATGAGGTTGATCAAGGTGGTCTTGCCCGCGCCGTTGGGGCCGATCAGGCCGACCTTGTCACCCGCACGCAAGCTGAGGTTGACATCGCGGGTGACATGCAGGCCACCAAACGACTTGCGCAGCTGCCGGGTTTCGAGCAAAGGAGCACTCATGAAGGGGCACCCGCCGATGTGGGTAAGACCAACCGCCTTAGCGCATGCAGTCGCGCAGTCAGTGCCCGTCCCAGGCGCTCCCGGAGCAGCACCATCAGCACCAGCATGCCCCCAATGATGAACAGCCAATGGTAGGGGTTGAGGGTAGAGGCCCAGTGATGGATGGAAGCAAAGATCACCGTGCCCACCAGGGCGCCCCACAGGTTGCCAGCCCCACCCAGCACCAACATGACCAAGGCCTCGGCCGACAGCTCAAAGCCCAGGGTGTCCAGGCCCACAATCTGCGCCACCTGGGCCGCCAGCGCGCCCGATACCCCGGCAAAAACGCCCGACAGGGTGTAGAGCTTGAGCAACTGCCAACGAATCTGGGTGCCCAGTGCCGCCATCCGCTGCCGGTTCTGGTGGATGCCTTGGCAGGCCAAACCAAACGGGGAGGCCATCAAGCGGCGCATCAGCCACAGGCTGATGAACATCACCACAAAACAGTAAACAAAAGCCACTCGGCCCTGCAAGTCGAAGCTGGCCAAGCCCAGGATCTTGTCGACTTTGAAGCCCGACAAGCCGTCATCACCGCCCGTCCAGTGCCGCAGCTTGCTGGCCAGGTTCTGAGCAATCTGGCTGATGGCAATGGTCAGCATCAAAAAGGTCAGGCCCTCGTAGCGCAGCAAGAAGAGGCCGCTGAGACCAGCCAGCACCGCACCCGCGAACGCTCCTACAAGCAAGCCCAGCAGCGGGTTGGCGCTCAGGTGGGTGGCCAGCAAGCCCGCCGCATAGGCGCCCACCCCATACAGGGCCGAATGGCCCAGTGTGGCCAGGCCGCCATAGCCGACCACCAAGTCAAGCGACATCACAAAAATGGCCAGCGCGGCGATGCGGGCCGCCAAGGGAAGCTGATCCGGGAAATAAAAATAGATCAGCAAAGCAAAAGCCAACAGGGCACCATAAGGCAAGGCCTGGCGCCAAAGCGGCGGATTGGCAAGAGACAAGGGGGACATGGGGAGGGCTTGTCTCGATTCAGGCTCGCCTGGCCACCAGCAGCCCGTGCGGGCGCCAGGCCAGGAACAAGGCCATGGCCAAAAAGAAGAACAGGCTGCCCCAGTCGGAGGCCAGGTATTTGCTGGCAGTCTCAATGGTGCCCAGGGCCAAAGCAGCGGCGGCCGATCCGTTGATGCTGCCCATGCCACCAACGGCCACCACGACCAGCACCAGCACCAAATACTTCACCGGGTAATACGGCTCCAGCGGCATGAGTTCAGCACCGAGGATACCGCCCAGACCGGCCAGCGCTGCACCGACACCAAAGGTCAAGGCATAGACCCATGTCACCGGAATACCCAGAGCAGCCGCAGCGCCAGTGTTGTCCACCGTGGCCCGGAGCCAGACGCCAAAACGTGATCGCCCCATGACCCAGGCACTGAGGGCCAATACCGTCAAGCCTGCGGCGATGACCAGCAAGCGCTGCGCCGGCAGCGTGCGTATGCCCAGATCCACCGGCGTCTTGAGCCAAGCCGGCAAGGGGATGAGTTGCACCTCAGGCCCCGCCAGCAAATTGGCTGTTGCCACAAACAGAAAGGTCAGGCCGATGGTGAACAGCACCTGCTGCAATTCGCTGCGGCGATACAGGCGGCGCAGCACCAGGGCCTCGAGCAAGGCACCAATCAACCCAGTCATCACCACCGCGGTGAGCACCCCCAATGCGAACGGCCAACCCTGCACGCGTATCAGGTAGGCCGCCAGGTAACCCCCGGTAATGGCAAAGGCGCCGTGGGCCAGGTTGACAAAGCGCATCAAACCGAGGGTGACGGACAGGCCCACTGCAATGATGAACAGCACCATGCCGTAGGCGATGCCATCGATCAGGATGTTGGCCAGCAAGCCCATCGTCACTCAACCGTATGAGCCCGTCGCCTACGGCATGGTGCTGTTCATCATTGCAGTGGGCCTGTCCGTCACCCTCGGTTTGATGAACAGCACCATGCCGTA
>CANHGF010000406.1 GCA_947460065.1 Comamonadaceae bacterium | reverse complement strand
AGTCGATCTCTGCGGGCTGCGCATGGCTGCTGAAAGACAGCTGGCGGTCGTCGATACGCACCATTGCATCGCCAAGGGCGGCAATATCGGCACGCCAACGGCCCTGCACGCTGTCAAAGGCCAGCAGGTGTGCGCAGGCAGCGGCACCACCCTTGATCTCGTTGAGGTGCACCACCTCCAGCCGGTTGCCGGCGCGCGGATCGTCAGACTGCCGCTCGGCCGCGCCCAGTGCAGCGCGTAAGGCCAAGCGGCCAATGCGGCCCATGCCGTTGATGCCTACTCTCATGGATGGCCCCTTAAATTGAGCCCCCTATTTTGCTGCCGCCGGATGACAGCTGCGTGACAGTTACATGACGGCCGCCAACAATGCCGTCCGACCTCCGGGCTCAGCCTAGGTGCTGCGTTGCGGCGAGCCGCGGGTGCTGGGCGCCCGCGCCTCGCCTGAGCGGTGCTGGCGCCATGCGGCCCGGAACGGGCCGCGGCCCATCAGGTGCATCCTGCGCTGGAAGCAAGCGGGTCTGAAATTGCAGATAAGCCATGATCAACCTCCTGTTCAGTCAATCATCGGGCTGGGGAGCCGCCGAGCCTGTGGGACGGCGCCGACGGCGCACCTCAGATCAGAGCGCAGCCCCGCTGAGCGCCCCGCCGCAGGACGAGCCTTGGCCTGCGGTGCAGCCGTAGCAATGGTCGGCCACCACGATGGTGCGACCTGGGACTGCAGCGGCCAGCACATCCCTGAGATGCGGCCGCTCGCCAGGCTGCCCGCCCGCGGGCAGGCCCAGCATCTGATTGAAGTCGCAGTCGTACAAATAGCCCTGCCAGTCCACCGAGAGGGTGGACAAACACATCAAGCCAGCCAGGTTCTCGTGCTTGTGGCTGTCCTTGAGCAGGGCCATGTAGGGCTGAAACTGCCCCTTGGAAACCAGCATGCTGCCAAAACGCTGGATCGGCATATTGGCCAAGGTAAAGAGATGGTTGAAGCGCACGCCAAAATTGGTCCACAACAGACGCTCGTAATCAGCCTGCAAGGCCGCTTGTGGCGGCGGAAGCACCGCTTTTTGCGGGTTGTAGACCAGGTTGAGCACCAACTCGGAACCGCCTTGGCCGTAGCCCAGAGCGTTGAGTGCTTGCAGGGCTCTTATGCTTTTTTCAAACACACCCTCGCCGCGCTGCTGGTCCACGTTTTCCTGCGAATAACAGGGCAGCGACGCCACGACCTCGACGCCTTGCTCAGCCAAAAAATCGGCCAACGTCTCCTGGCCGGGCTCGAACAACACCGACAGATTGCAGCGATCAATGACCCGCACGCCCTGCGCGCGCGCCGCGCGCACCAGACGCCTGAAATGCGGGTTGAGCTCGGGCGCGCCGCCGGTCAGGTCCAGGCTGCGGGCGCCGCTGATGTGCAGCGCCTCGATCACCAGATCGGCGGTAGCGCCGTCCATCTGCTCCTTGCGCTGCGGGCCGGCATTGACATGGCAATGCACACAGCTTTGATTGCACAAATAGCCCAAATTGACCTGCAGAGTCTGCAGGGTTTCGCGCCGCAGCGCCGGAAAATCGGTCGCGCGCAGAAGGGGCAATGTGTCGTGCATGGCGGGCTCCGGTGGTCTTGAGACCACAGCATAATCGAGCGCATGCGATCAATGCCACCCCCCTTCGAACCGGTAGACATCGGCGTGATTGGCGGCAGCGGACTGTATGCAATGCAGGGCCTGGAGCAGGCGCAGGAGGTGCAGATTGAGACGCCTTACGGCGCCACCTCGGACGCCATCATGGTCGGCCGCCTGGGGCGGGCTCGGGTGGCCTTTTTGGCCCGCCATGCTCGCGGACACAAACTGCTGCCCTCTGAGATCCCCTTCCTGGCCAATATCTGGGCGCTCAAATCCTTGGGCGTTCGCTACCTGCTGTCCGTCTCAGCCGTCGGTTCGCTGATTGAAGAGGCCGCGCCGCTGGACCTGGTGCTTCCCGATCAATTCATCGACCACACCCGGGGGCGGCCGCGCAGCTTTTTTGGCTCCGGCGTGGTGGCCCATGTTTCCCTGGCCGAGCCGATCTGCCCGGCTTTGCAGGGTCTGGCGGCACGGGTAGCCCAATCGCACGGCTTCGGTCGCGGCCAGGTGCACCAAGGAGGCACATATGTCTGCATCGACGGGCCTCAGTTCTCGACGCGGGCGGAAAGCCTGATGTACAAGCAATGGGGCGCGACGGTGATCGGCATGACCAACCTGCCCGAAGCGCGCCTGGCCCGCGAGGCTGAGATGGCCTATGCCACCCTGGCCCTGGTGACCGACTACGACTGCTGGCGCGAGCGCACCGAGGCCGTCAGCGCCGACATGGCCATGGCCAACCTGATGGAAAACGCCGCCCAGGCCCAGGCCCTGGTCACCCGGGTGATAGAGCGGCTTGACCAGGAGCGACCAAACAGTGCCGCGCACACCGCCTTAAGCAGCGCGCTCATCACGCCCTTGCGAGACATGAATCCGGCGCAGCGCCACCGCCTGGCCCCCCTGCTGCTGCGCCTGGCAGCGGAGCAAGATACAAACGCATAGCCAGCGCGTTCAAGCGCCAACAACATCATGCCAACGGGAGACCAAAAATGAGCATCTGGGCAGTCGTCGAACACGGCAAGCCGCTACAAGCCATCGAGCGGGCGAGCCGCGAACCTCTTGGCTCCGAAGTGCTGATCGACGTCACCCATGCGGGCGTATGTCACTCAGACCTGCACTTTTGGAAAGGCTACTACGACATGGGCGGCGGCAAGTTGATGAAGCTGGCCGAGCGCGGCGTCGTCTTGCCCAGAGCGCCCGGGCACGAGGTGGTCGGCCGCGTCAGCAAGCTCGGGCCGCAGGCACAAGGCCTGGAGCTCGGGCAGCTGTGCATCGTCTACCCCTGGCTGGGCTGTGGCCAGTGCGATGTCTGCCACAGCGGCCAGGACAATTTGTGCATGAAGCCCAATGCCATCGGCGTCTTACAAGACGGCGGCTTCGGACAGCAGGTGGTCGTGCCCCATCCCCGGTTTTTAGTCGATGTGGGCGCCATAGACCCAGCCTTTGCCGCCACCCTGGCTTGTTCAGGCATCACGGTTT
>CANHGF010000405.1 GCA_947460065.1 Comamonadaceae bacterium | reverse complement strand
GCCCGCCGATACCCGGGCCCCAAGCCTGCAATCGATCAGCGCTTCAGCCAGCGCCGACACGATCAGCCTGCAATACGACGAAGCGCTGTCTGGCACACAAGTTCCGACGGCCGGCCAGTTCACCGTGGTGCAGGCCGGTCAGACCCTGGCCGTGAGCGCGCTGAGCCTTGCCGGCACGGTGATCACGCTCAAGCTGGCGGGCGATCTGAAGGCCGGCGCCTTCAGCCTGGCCTACCGGGACAGTACCACGGGCAACGACACCAGCGCGATCCAGGACGCCAGCGGCAACGATGCAGCCAGCCTGCTGCGCGGCACCGCCGCCGACGGCTACCTCCTGGGCGCGAGCATCTACATCGACGCCAATGGCGACGGCATAGCGCAAGCCCATGAAGACACCGGCATCAAAACCGGCACTGATGGCAGCTTTGTGCTCAGCGATGTACCCGCCGGCAAAGGCTTGCTGGCCGTCGGTGGCATCAACACCGACACCGGTATTGCCAACACCTTGACCCTGAGCAGCCCGGCCGGCTCGGGCGTGATCAACCCGCTGACCACCTTGATGCAGGAGATGATCGCCGCCGGCACCCTGGGCGGCAGCACGCCGGAGCAGCGCATCAGCCTGGCATCGGCTCAGCTGGCACTGGCCTTGGGCCTGAGCCAGCCCGCCGACGGCGACTTCAGCCGCTATGACCCGCTGGCCGACGCCAGCGCAGCCGGACTTGCCGCGCAAAAGATCGCGGCGCAATTGGCTGTACTGACCGAACTAGCCAGCGGCGATGTCAGCGCTCAGCACGCGCTGATCAAGGCCCTGGCGGCCGATCTGGCCAATGACACCGTCGCCGCGCCCCTGGCCACTGCCGGGCGCATCGCCGCAGCGTTGACGGCAGCCGGCATCGCCGGCACCAACAGCCTTGAGCTGGCTCAGGCCCTGGGTCGGCTGGCCACCAGCAATTCTTTCCAGGCTTTGTCAAAAGCCCAATCCCAGGAACTCGGACTGGGCTTGGCCAGCGGCGGCGGCGGCGCGCCCAGTGCCCTGATCGGCGCCGCTAAGCTCCACCTCAAAGCCGGCGAACAGACCCTGCTGGCCTTCAGCTTCAGTGAAGCTGTGACCGGCTTTGACCTGGGTGATGTCAGCATCAGCGGCGCACAGCTGTCCGATCTGACGGCCCTGGCCGGCGGGCGCAGCTACAGCGCAACACTCACCACCCTGCCCTCAACCCACGGTGCCATCACCGTCGCTCTGGGCGCTGGCAGCTACACCAATGCCGCTGGCGTCGCCGGCAGTGCCGCCATCGGACCGGCCGCGCTCAGCGCTGACAGCCGCGCGCCGCTGGCCGAGATCACCCTTCAAACCCAGCCCCTGGGCGTGGGTCAAAGCAGCCGGGTAACCTTCAGCTTTGATGAGCCGCTGTCCTTCTTCGACACCAGCCAGGTGAAGGCCCTCAAAGGCAGCTTGGCGAACTTCCAAGCCCTGGACAGCCGCAGCTACACCGCCACCTTCACGCCCACCGACGGCCTGCAAAGCACCATGGCGCTGATCGAGCTGCCCGCCAGCGCCTATGCCGACACCGCAGGCATTGCCGGCATCGCCACCGGCATAGGCTTTACCGTCGACACCTTGCCACCCATCCTGAGCATCAGCAGCGACAAGGCCTCCCTCAAGCTCGGTGAGACGGCCGCACTGACCCTGCGTTTTAGCGAGCCGGTCAAGGGCCTGAGCACCGAGGACTTCGCCACCGCCGGACGCGGCATCGTGTCAAACTTCCAGACGATTGACAGCCGCACCTACAGCGCCACCTTCACGCCTGCCGACAACCTCGCCGGCGAAGCCCCCATCAGCCTGGCCGCCGACGCCTACCGGGACCTGGTGGGCAACGCTGGCATCGGCGAAATAGGCTTGTCCCTGCGGGTCGACAACCTCAGGCCCAGCCTGAGCATCAGCAGCACCGCCTCGACCCTGATCGCTGGCCAGAGCGCCACCCTGACCTTCACCTTCGACGAAGCCGTCACCGGTTTTGAGGCGGCCGACGTAGCCCTCACCAATGGCAGCCTGAGCGCATGGAATGCGGCCACTGGCGCCCAGGCGGGCAAGGTCTATACGGCCACCTTCACCCCGACCGCCGATTTCGCCGGCCCCAGCGGCAGCGTGAACGTGGCAACCAACGCTTACACCGATCTGGCCGGTAACGCGCCGGCTGCAGCGAGCAACCTGAGTCTGGTGATCGACACCCGCGCTCCGCAGGTGCTGTCCATCAGCGCAGACGGCGCCAGCGACACCATCACCATCACCTTCGACAGCGTGCTCAAGGCCGAGCAGCTGCCAGCGACTTCGGCCTTCCAGATCAGCCAGGGCAATGCCACGCTCAATGCAGGCGCCCTGAGCCTTGGCAGCAATGTGTTGACCCTCAGCGGCATTGCCGGCCTGAACTCCGGCCCCTTCAACCTGAGCTACGCCCCGCCGCAGGGTCAGGCGCGCCTGCAAGACCTGCGCGGCAATGCGGTGGCGCCCATCGTGCAGCTGATCGTGGCCGACGGCTACATCCGCGGGGCCAAGATCTACATCGACACCAACAACGACGGCATCGCGCAAGACAGCGAATTCACCGGCGTGAGTACCGGCTTAGACGGCAGCGTTGTCATGCCCGCCGGCGTGGCGACGGGCACCATCTTGGCGGTCGGCGGCATCAACAACGACACCGGCATCGCCAACACCATGACGCTGGCAGCGCCGGCGGGCTCCCTGGTGATCAACCCGCTGACCACCTTGGTGCAGCAAGTGGCACGCGATAGCGGCGGCGACGCCAGCGCCGCCCGCATCAAAGTCTCACGCGCACTCGGCCTGGATGAAACCCTGGACCTGACCCGCTTCGACCCCCTGGCCAACCCCGGCAGTGCCAGCGCCCTGGCGGTGCAAAAAGCCGCCGCCAAAGTAGCCACCCTGGCCGCCAGCCTGGGCGACAGCAGCGCGCAGAGTCAGCTGGTCCAGGCGCTGGCGCAGACCATCGTCTCCATGGCCGAACAGCCTGGCAGCACACCACTGCAGCTCAGTGACGCCGGCACGCTGCAGGCCCTGGTCAGCCGGGCCGGTCTGAGCGTGAG
>CANHGF010000404.1 GCA_947460065.1 Comamonadaceae bacterium | reverse complement strand
GCAGCAGTCAGACATCGGCGCGATTGCAGGCTCGGTCAAGGACTGCCTGCGCTGCGGCAAGTGCAAGCCGGTGTGCTCGACCCATGTGCCCCGGGCAAATTTGCTCTACAGCCCGCGCAACAAGATCCTGGCCACCTCCTTGCTGGTCGAGGCTTTTCTTTATGAAGAGCAGACCCGGCGCGGCATCTCGATCAAGCACTGGCAGGAATTCGAGGATGTGGCCGACCATTGCACCGTCTGCCACAAATGCCTGTCGCCCTGCCCGGTGAACATCGACTTTGGCGAGGTGTCGATGAACATGCGCAACCTGCTGCGCAAGATGGGGCAAAAGACTTTCCGGCCTGGCAATGCAGCGGCAATGTTCTTCCTCAACGCCACCCAGCCCGAAACCATCAAGCTCATGCGCAGCGCCATGGTCGGGGTGGGCTTTAAGGTGCAGCGTCTGGCCAATGACTTGCTGCGCAGCGTCGCGCGCCGGCAGACGGCCAAGCCGCCGGCCACCGTGGGCGCCGCGCCGATCAAGCAGCAGGTGATTCACTTCATCAACAAGAAAATGCCGGGCGGTCTGCCCAAGAAGACGGCGCGCGCGCTGCTGGACATCGAGAACCAGGACTACGTGCCCATCATCCGCAATCCGGGCAGCACCAGCAGCGAGAGTGAGGCGGTGTTTTACTTCCCAGGCTGCGGTTCGGAGCGGCTGTTCTCCCAGGTGGGCCTGGCCACCCAGGCCATGCTCTGGCATGCCGGCGTACAGACGGTGCTGCCGCCGGGCTATCTGTGCTGCGGTTATCCGCAAAAAGGCAGCGGTCAGTTCGACAAAGCCGACAAGATCATCACCGACAACCGGGTGCTGTTCCACCGCGTGGCCAACACGCTCAATTACCTGGACATCAAGACGGTGGTGGTGTCCTGCGGCACCTGCTATGACCAGCTGCAGGGCTATGAGTTCGACAAGATCTTCCCCGGCTGCCGCATCATCGACATCCATGAGTTTTTGCTGGAAAAAGGCATCACGCTGCAAGCCCAGCAGGGCTACCTCTACCACGACCCCTGCCACAGCCCCATGAAGCTGCAGGAGCCGATGAAGACCGTCAAAGCCCTGGTCGGACCCAATGTGCTCAAGAGCGATCGTTGCTGTGGTGAGTCGGGCACGCTGGGCGTGACCCGCCCCGATATCTCGACCCAGGTGCGTTTTCGCAAGGAAGAAGAGCTGCTCAAGGGAGAGGCTGCGCTGCGCGCCAACGGCTCGCTGGCGGCCGACGGCCCGCTCAAGATCCTGACCAGCTGCCCCAGCTGCCTGCAGGGCCTGTCGCGCTACGGCAACGACCTCAACAACGGTCTGCTGGAGGCCGATTACATTGTGGTGGAAATGGCCCAGCAGATTTTGGGCCCGGACTGGTTGCCTACCTATGTCGAGGCCGCCAACCGCGGCGGCATCGAGCGGGTGTTGGTTTGAGGGCGGCTTGTTTCTTCAACGTGCATTAAGCATCTCCCATCGAAGACCATGGCCGGCCTGGAACCGAACTCACCTACGCCCACCGCGCTGACGGTACATGGGCAGTCGCGGCAGTTGGAGGTCAGTTTCTCGGACGGTGCCAGCTTTCGCATTCCTTTTGAGCTCTTGCGCATCTACTCGCCTTCGGCCGAGGTGCAGGGCCATGGCCCTGGCCAGGAAGTGCTGCAGACCGGCAAGCGCGAGGTCCGTATTGAAGACATCGAGCCTGTGGGGCACTACGCGGTCAAGCCGCGGTTTTCAGACGGCCACGACAGTGGCCTCTACACCTGGCCTTATCTGTATGCCTTGGGCCGCGATCAGCAGCGGTTGTGGGGCGACTACCTGCAGCGCCTGCAGGCGGCCGGGGTGGACCGGGATGCGCCTATGGGCGGCGCCCGCGGGCAGTCCGGCGGTTCCTGCGGCGGGCATTGAGCCGGGCTTGGGAAGCTGCCGAGGCAGCCCCGCAGCCGCTGCGCGTGCTCCCTACAATTGAGCAACCCCAGAAAGTCAGTCCATGAGCACCACGCATTTCGGTTTTGAGACGGTCGACGAGCGCGAAAAGGCCAGTCGGGTGCGCGGCGTTTTTGACTCGGTGGCGTCCAACTACGATCTGATGAACGACCTGATGTCGGGCGGTCTGCATCGGGCCTGGAAGGCCTATGCGGTGATGGTGGCCGACGTCAGACCCGGCATGTCAGTGCTCGATATTGCCGGCGGTACCGGCGACCTGGCCCTGGCTTTTGCCCCCAAGGTTGGCCCGCAGGGGCGGGTGGTGCATACCGACATCAATGCGGCCATGCTCAGCGAAGGACGCAACCGGCTGCTCGACGCAGGCGTGGTTTTGCCTACCGCGGTTTGCGACGCCGAGTCCCTGCCTTTTGCCGATGGGCAGTTTGACCGCGTGACTGTGGCCTTCGGCCTGCGCAACATGACGCACAAGGATCAGGCCCTGGCTGAGATGCACAGGGTGCTCAAGCCCGGCGGTCGTTTGTTGGTGTTGGAGTTTTCCCGGGTGGCGCCGCCGCTGGAAAAGCTCTACGACTGGTATTCCTTCAAGGTCTTGCCCCAATTGGGCCGCTTCGTTGCACGCGACGAAGCGAGCTACCGCTACCTGGCCGAATCGATACGCATGCACCCGAACCAGGAAGCGCTCAAGGCCCTGATGCAGCAAGGCGGTTTTGGCCATGTGGACTACCACAACCTCACTGGCGGCATGGTTGCCTTGCATGTTGGAATGAAGTGTTGAAACAATAGGGGCATTCGGGATGATCAAAAGTCTCGAGTCTCCTTCGGTCATACTAAAAGATCTTTGAAGAGGAACACATCATGAAAATCTGGTCTGCCTTGATGGCTGGTGTTTTTACCTTGACTTTGGCTCTGGCCGGCACCGACGCTCAGGCCAAGCGCCTGGCGGGTGGCAAATCGGTGGGTAAGCAGTCTTCCAATGTGACGCAGCGTGACTCAGCGGCACCAGCGGCTCAGCCGGCGCCGCCGTCTGCGCCTGCGGCCGCACCCGCTGCGGCTGCGGCTGCGCCCAAGAAGCCTTGGGGCGCTATGCTCGGTGGCTTGGCTGCCGGCTTGGGTCTGGCTTGGTTGGCTCACAGCCTGG
>CANHGF010000403.1 GCA_947460065.1 Comamonadaceae bacterium | reverse complement strand
TGAGCCTGGTGCTGTGGCCGTGTGGCGTCAATCGTTTCCTAGAAGCCAGCGGCGCTTGGCTGAAGGTCCTGCGCTCGGGCAAGGTCACGCCCTCTGCGCCCTTCCAGGCCTGGGCCGACACGCCGGGGCAGGACGGCTTCCAACTGGCGCCGCGCAGCCCAGGCGCTTCGTAAGATTGATCGCACCATGTCGCAGTGTCCCGCCCTGGGCCGCTCCGGGGATTGATAAGGCCGGTCGGCTTGGGTTGAATCGGCCGTCGAGTGCCAGCTGTTTGAACCCGGCCTCAGACGATCCGGTTGAACCACAGCAGCGACAGCGCCGCTGCCGCGATGGACAGGCCGGCTGCCATCAGCGCCAGCAGCGCGGACAGTTCGGTTTCCTTTTTCTCCACCTGCACGCGCGAGCTGAGCTTGGTGTAAACGCCTTTGAGTGCCTCGGCGTCGCCCGCGTAGTAGTACTCCCCCTGGGTCGTCTGGGCCACTGCGCGCAGGCTCGGTTCGTCTAGCTTCATGTAGATGGAGGTCCAGCCCTCGTAGGCTGGCACCGCGCCGTCTATCGTGCCCAGGCCGACGGCGTAGACGCGCACGCCGCGGTTGGCCGCCATCTTGGAGGCCTCTTCGGTGTCGATGCCGGTGGTTCGCCGTCCGTCGGTCAGCAAGATGATGGCGGCTGACTTGTAGGAACCAGGAGCGACGGGCGTCTCTTCTTTCTTTGGGGGCTTGTTCTTGTTGTCCAGGCTTCGGCCGCCTGCCATGCTGCCGAAAGTCATCTCGCCCAGATCGATGCCCGCGTCCGGAAAAAGCGTGGCCAGGGACACGACGATGGCATTGCCAACCGCGGTGCCGCGTTGCATCTGGAAGCGGTCAATCGCAGTCACCAGGCTTTCCCGGTTGAGCGTGGGCGCCTGGACCAGCTGGGTGCTGCCGGCAAAGGTCACGATGCCGACCTTGATGTCAGGCGGCAGTTCTGCCAGGAAGGCCTTGGCGGCCTCCTGCGATGCCACCAGTCGGTTGGGCTTGACGTCGGTGGCCCGCATGCTCAGCGAGACGTCCATGGCCAAAATAATGGTGGCACCCGCTGTCGGCAGTGGGATGTTGGCCAAGGGGCGCGAGGCAGCCAGCAGCGCCAGGCCGATGGCCACCAGCAGCAGCGCCGGCGGGAGGTGGCGCCGCCAACTCGGGTCACCGGCCATGGCCTGCCTGACGATGGCCAGGCTCGCGTAGCGCAGGGCCAGCTTCTTCTTGCGCCGCATCAGCCACAGGTAGAGCAGCACCAGGCCCGGCACGATGAGCAGCAGCCAAAGGAATTCGGGCGCCAGGAAGTACATGGCTGGCAATCCTAATGCACAGCCGCAAAAGCTGCTTGCTGGGCCAGGCTGCAGCCATCGTGCAAAATCCACGGTGATGAAATCCCTGAGAAAAACGCGCGCAGCCCAAGGTCTGGAGCTGCAGCAGGCCGAACGGCCCGCGCCTGGCCAGACTGAGGTGCTGATCGAGGTCAAGGCCACCGGAGTGTGCGGGTCTGACCTGCACATCGACGAGTGGACGCCGAGCTATCACTTCATGGCGCCGGCGCTGCCTTTGACGATAGGCCATGAGTTCTGCGGCCTGGTGGCTGAGCTTGGCAGCGGCGTGCAGGGTCTGGAGCTCGGTCAGTTGGTCACGGTCCGGCCTTCGGAGGTCTGTGGCGTGTGCCCCGCCTGTACCGCGGGGCGCTGCGACGACTGCGTTACCAGGCGCGGCATAGGGGTGATGCGCGACGGTGCTTTTGCTCCTTGGGTGCGGGTGCCGGCCCGCAACTGTGTTCCGGTGCCGCAAGACCTCGATCCTCGGGTGGCCGCGCTGGCCGAGCCCTTGTCGGTGGGCTGGGAGGCGGTGCGCACTGCGGGCGTACAGCCTGGCGACCGGGTGCTGGTACTCGGGCCTGGCAGCATAGGGCAGGGCATTGCCCTGCTGGCCCGTGAAGCGGGCGCCAGCGAGGTGGTGGTGGCAGGCCATGGCGATGCGGCGCGTCTGCAGGTTTTGCGCCGACTCGGTTTCGAGTGTTTGCTCGACTTTGCCGAACAGGCCATGCCCGAGGCTTTGGCCGAGGTTTGCCGGGAGCGCTTGTTTGATGTCGTGATCGAGGCCAGCGGCGCAGCGGGCGTGATCGCCCCGGCGCTGGCGGTCCTCAAGCCCCACGGGGTCTTGGTGGTCACCGGCATTCATGCCGCGCCGGTGGCCATCGATTTGACCGCCCTGTTGCGCAAGCACCAGCAGATTCGGGGTTCCTACCGCGCTCGCGAAGCCGCCTGGCCCGAGGTGGTCAGCTTCATGGCCCGCCATGCCGACATGCTGCGCGAGCTGGTGACCCATTGCGTGCCGTTGTCGCGCGCGGCCGAAGGGTTTGATTTGGCGCGCCAAAAGCTGGCGACCAAGGTCATGGTGCTGCCCGATGCGGTGGCCAGCGAGGTCGCGCAGCGATGAGTGGCGCACAGGGGCAGCCCTTTCTGGCTTTGTGGAACGGCATAGCCAGTGCCCAGTTGCAGGCCGAATACGAGAGCTGGCACAGCTTTGAGCATGTGCCTGAACGTGTCGGCTTGCCCGGCTTCGTGGAGGCTGTGCGCTACCGGGGCGTCGCACAGCCGCTGCGCTACTTCACCTTCTACAGCCTGCAATCCCTGGCCGCCCTGGAAACGCCCGAGTACCGCGAGGTGTTCACCCACCCCACGCCTTGGTCAGCGCGCATGAGGCTGGTGCTGCGCGACTTTTATCGCATGCCCTGCCACTCTGGCGGCGTCCATGGGCTGGGTATGGCCAGCCAGCTGGCGACGGTGCAATGGCGCGGCGATGCGCCCGATCTGGGCGCGCGGCTCGATGCCTGGCTGGGTGCGCAGGTCCTGCAGGGGGCTGTGCTTCGTGCCCAATGGGGCGTCGCAGCCCCTGGTCAGCAATACCCCTTGGCCAATACGGCCAGCAGCCTGCAAGGGCCAGGGCAAGACCATCTGCTTTTGCTGCAGCACCTGGATGCGCCGGCTTTGCAGCGCAGCGCGTCGGAGGTGGTGGCGTTTTTGCAGGGTCTGGATGCGCGCCTGATGCAGCCTGAGTATTTTTCGCTGCTGACCCAGG
>CANHGF010000402.1 GCA_947460065.1 Comamonadaceae bacterium | reverse complement strand
TGCAGATCATGACCGAGGGCCCGCTGGGCGGCGCGGCCTTCAACAACGAGTTCGGCCGGCCCAACTTGGCGGGCTACTTTCGCGAGTATGAGCAGACGGTGGCCGGTCAGCGCTGGGGCTATCACAAACCCATCATGATCGCTGGCGGCCTGGGCTCCATCGACGCCCAGCTCACTCAGAAGGTGCGCTTCGGTCCGGGCAGCTTGCTGATCCAGCTCGGCGGCCCCGGCATGCGCATCGGCATGGGGGGCAGTGCGGCCAGCTCCATGGCCTCGGGCGCCAATGCGGCCGAGCTCGACTTCGACTCGGTGCAGCGCGGTAACCCCGAGATCGAGCGGCGCGCGCAGGAAGTCATCAACCGATGCGCCGAGCTCGGCGCAGCCAACCCGATACTGGCCATCCATGACGTCGGCGCCGGTGGCCTGTCCAACGCTTTCCCGGAGTTGGTCAATGATGCCGGGCAGGGCGCCCGCTTCGACCTGCGCGCTGTGCCGCTGGAAGAAAGCGGCTTGAGCCCCAAAGAAATCTGGAGCAATGAGAGCCAGGAGCGCTACGTCCTGGCCATTGCGCCCGAGTCGCTGGCGACCTTCCAGGCTTTTTGCGAGCGGGAGCGCTGCCCCTTCGCGGTGATCGGTGTGACCACCGAACACAAGCAGTTGCAGCTTGTTGATGGCGAGCTTCCTAAGCCGGTCGATATGCCGATGAATGTGCTGCTGGGCAAGCCGCCCAAGATGCAGCGCGACGTGCAGCGCATCAGGCCAGAGATCAAACCATTGGTTCTTGACGGCCTGGACCTGCAGGACTGCGTGATCAAGGTGCTCTCGCACCCCACGGTGGCGTCCAAGCGTTTCTTGATCACCATCGGCGACCGCACCGTGGGTGGCCTGACCCACCGCGACCAAATGGTCGGCCCTTGGCAGGTACCCGTGGCCGACTGTGCGGTGACCCTGGCCGACTACCAGGGTTTTGCCGGTGAGGCCATGAGCATGGGCGAGCGCACGCCGCTGGCGGTCACCAATGCGCCGGCCTCGGGCCGCATGGCGGTAGCGGAAAGCATCACCAATTTGCTGGCCGCGCCGATAGAGCTAAGCCGCGTCAAGCTGTCAGCCAATTGGATGGCGGCCTGCGGCGAGCCGGGCCAGGACGCTGCCCTGTATGACACGGTGCATGCAGTGGGTATGGCGCTGTGTCCGGCCCTGGGCATTTCGATTCCGGTGGGCAAGGATTCGCTGTCGATGCGTACCGTCTGGAAGGACGGCGATGCCGCCAAGAAGGTCACCTCGCCGGTCTCCCTGATCGTCAGCGCTTTTGCCAGCCTCGATGACGTGCGGGGCACGCTCACCCCGCAGCTCAACCGCGAGGAATCCGATACCACCTTGATCCTTATCGATCTCGGTCGCGGCCAGGCCCGCATGGGTGGCTCGGTGTTGTGCCAGGCCTTCGAGAAAGAGCAAGGCGCGGTGCCCGACCTGGACGATGCGCAGGACCTGGTACGGCTGGTGGCTGCGATCAACGCGCTACGCGCCCGTGGCGATATCCTGGCCTATCACGACCGCAGTGACGGCGGCCTGCTTGCCGCTGCAGCCGAGATGGCTTTTGCCGGGCAGGTAGGCGTTTCTCTCAATGTGGACATGCTGCTGGTTGAAGGCGACGGTATCAGCGACAGCCGCATGGATACGGGTGACAGCAAAAACTGGGCGACCCAAATCCAGGCCCGCCGTCAGGAGGCCACGCTCAAGGCCCTGTTCAATGAAGAAATTGGCGTGCTGATTCAGGTGCGCACCGCTGCCCGCAATGAGGTGATGCAGCTGCTGCGTGCACACGGCCTGTCCCGGTACAGCCACTTTGTCGGCAAGACCCGTCCCGCCCACGCCCCGATGGACGTGGGCAAGGGCAAGCTGGAAATTTGGCGCGACACCCGCTGCGTGTTCAGCGCCACGCTGCAAGATCTGCAGCAAGTCTGGGACGCGGTGAGCTGGAAGATCTGCCAGCAGCGTGACAACCCGGCCTGCGCCGATGCCGAGCATGCGAGCGTGGGTGATCCCGCGAATCCGGGGCTGCATGTTTGTTTGCCTGAGGGTTGGGGTGGTGCGACGGCCCTCACCCCAACCCTCTCCCCAGAGGGGAGAGGGAGTTCTGCATGGCTCCCTGTCTCGCCAAAGGAGCGTGGCAGTTCGGATTTGCTCCCTCTTCCTCTGGGAGAGGGCAGGGGTGAGGGCATCCTCCTGGTCGGTGGTACCAAGCCACGCGTGGCCATCTTGCGCGAGCAGGGCGTCAACTCGCATGTGGAAATGGCCTTCGCCTTCAGCCTGGCCGGCTTTGAAGCGATCGATGTCCACATGACTGACCTGCAAACCGGTCGCATTGCCCTGGCTGACTTTGCTGGCGTGGTCGCTTGCGGAGGTTTTAGTTACGGCGACACCCTGGGCGCGGGCATAGGCTGGGCGCGTTCCATCCTCTTTAACGCGCGTCTGTCCGACCAATTCCAAGCCTTCTTCGGCCGCAGCGACACCTTTGGCCTGGGCGTGTGCAATGGCTGCCAGATGTTTGCCGAGCTGGCCGACATCATCCCAGGCGCTGCCGCCTGGCCGCGCTTTACCACCAACAAGAGCGAGCGCTTTGAAGCTCGCCTGAGCCAGGTCGAAGTGCTCGACTCACCCAGCTTGTTTTTCCAGGGCTTGGCCGGCGCCCGCTTGCCGATTGCGGTGGCTCACGGCGAGGGCTACGCCAATTTCTCTCGCCGTGGCGATGCCGGACAGGCCACAGCTGCCATGCGCTTTGTCGATTCCTTGGGTCAGCCCACCGAGGCCTACCCTTTCAATCCCAACGGCAGTCCGGGCGGACTGACCGCAGTGACCACTGCCGACGGCCGCTTTACCGCCATGATGCCCCACCCCGAGCGGGTGTTTCGCAACGTCCAAATGAGCTGGACTTCGGGCGATATCAGCAGGCACAGCCCCTGGCTGCAGATCTGGCACAACGCCAGGCGCTGGCTGGGTTGACGCTCCAGGCGTCAGCGAGGTAGGTCGGCTTCCAGCCAGCGCCCTGGTGGCTAAAGTATCTTTTTGTAGGAGCGCCGCCTAGGCGCGATTGACCGTTGATAGCCCT
>CANHGF010000401.1 GCA_947460065.1 Comamonadaceae bacterium | reverse complement strand
CTGTGAGCCCATGAAGGTATTGCCGCGCGCGATGATCGAGCCCACGCTCATCCAGGCCCGTGACAGCTCCTCGGCGATCAGGCAGTACTCAAAGCAGCCCAGCCCCAGGCCGCCATATTGCTCCGGGATGGTGATGCCGAAGTAGCCCAACTCGGCCATCTTGTCGATGAGTGAGCGCGGCATATCGCCACGCTCTGGGTCCAGCTTGTTGGCTAGCGGCAAAACCTCCTGCATGGCGAACTCGCGCGCCGCCTCCTGCAGCATTTTGCGTTCGTCGCTCATGACGCCGGTGTAGGTTTCGCTGGCCATACGGGTAGTCCGGGGATTGGAGTGGACCTCGTATGGTAAGGGGCTGGCCGGCATGCCTGACTGGCGGTGGCGATGACTGAGGCGTTAAGAGCTACCGCTTGACCAAGTCTCTCCAGTCTGCAGCGGGGCTCTGGCCGCCGCGCAAGCCGGCACCTATCGTTCGCCTAACTGCGCAAGCGAGCGCGCATGCTTCTTGCATGATGAAGGATACAGTCAAGGACTTGCTTCTCACCTCACCCACACACCTACACATGAGCTCACTTAACTTCATTGGCGGCGAAAAAGGCGGCGTTGGCAAATCGGTCGTCGCACGGGTGTTGGCCCAGTACTTCATCGACAAGCACCAGCCTTTCATTGGCTTTGACACCGACCGCTCGCACACCACCTTTACCCGCTTCTACCAGGACTACGCCTCACCGGTGATCGTCGACAGCTATGAAAGCCTGGACGCCATCGCCCTGGCGCTGGACGAGGCGAGCGATGTCAAACCCCACGTCATTGTGGACCTGGCCGCGCAAACCGCAGCGCCGGTGGGCCGCTGGATTCAAGAGTCGGACCTGTTCACCGTGATGGCCGACATGGGGGTGAAGGTCAACTTCTGGCACATCGCTGACGCGGGCAAAGACTCGGTAGACCTGCTGCAGACTCTGCTCGACACCTACGGCGCCGGCCCGAACTATGTGGTGGTGAAGAATCTGGGTCGGGGCACCGACTTTTCTCAGCTGGACCGGTCAAGCGCCGTGCAAAAGGCGCTTGCGCAAGGCGCGCAGGTGGTGAGCCTGGGCCAACTGCAGGAAAGCAGCATGCGCAAGATTGACCGCAGGGACGCGAGCTTTTGGGCAGCGGTCAATACCACCTCCGGGCCGGACAGCCTGGGCCTGCTCGAGCGCCAGCGGGCCAAGCATTGGCTCAAGAAGACCTACGACACCCTGGAGTCTTTGCCCCTCTGAGTGGCGCTATGCGATCTGCACCGAATCAGATCGCTGCAGGCAAGCCTTTGGTGCGCTCGCGTGAAGGTATTAACCGATAGCAGGCCGTCAGACCCCCTGTTTTTGGTGGGGTCGGGGATTCGAACACTTCCAGATGCGATCCGTATCTGCGCAAAGACCACGCGCAGATTGGCTTACGCATTTTCTCAGCCAGACACCATGGCTTTGAGGTCCTTCACGAGCAGAAACAGATGAAACGGATCGGACGGGCTGGGCTCAAATTCCCAGTTGAGGTACCACTGTCGGGCGGTTTCATCCTTGGCATGCACCAGCAGCGCTCGGATGCCTGCAATGTCAGCGGCCTGAGCGGTACGGAGCAAAGCGTCCTTGAGTAAGGCTTTGCCCAAGCCTGCTCCCTGGTGCTGAACATCCACGGCCAGCCTTGCCAAAATCATGACAGGTCCGGGGTGTTGGGGGATACCTTTGATCACCCGCGGCGCAGCGCTTGCAGGGTCAACACTGCCAACAGCAAGGCTGTAAAAGCCAACCACCACCCCACCGTGGCAACACACATAGGTCTGCGCACTGTTTGACTTTTGATTGACCAGGGCAAAGCGCTGCAAAAACTGATTAAGTGCAGCTTGGCCACAATCAAAGGACTCGAAGGCGTCCGAGCCGGCCAGTTTGCGAACTGGCTCGTAAGTGCCTGAACTCAACCAAGCAGCCCCGGCTCAGACAAAAGCTTCTTGAGCTTGGGCTTGGCGGTAACCGGTCGATCAAGCGCTGCCTGAAACGCTTTCCACTGCTGAGCCCCCAGCTCGAAGCGGGTGCGGTCAGCCAGCGTTTGGTTGGCTGCGGTGATGCCTGCATCAAGCAAAAACTCGCTCACGTTCTTGTGCGCCACGCGTGCGGCTTCCTGAAGCAATTGCTTAACCGGTGCGCTGGCGCGGACATCAATCCGCTCGGACTTGGAGGGGGTGGCTGTGGTCATGGGGCACCTGTTTTTATTGCGATTGACCCCATCATATCGTCCGGACAACGTCCTGACAAGTACGAGGTTTGAGACGGCGTTCGGGGCCGGGGGACCATGGGGTCAGTCAGGGCGCAAAAGCAAAAAGCCCCGCGTCGCGGGGTGCGGGGCCTGAAGCTGCCTCAAGGCCTGCTGAGCAGGTTTGAGGTCTTTGGTCACTGGCGGAGCAAAAGAGATGGTTCAACCAACTCGCTCAGTCTTCAGAGCCCCTGCTTTTGGAGAGGTCGGGGATTCGAACTCGCAAGCTACTCCAAGCCGAGCTTGACGAAAATGTTTCCCATGGGATACATTAAGGCGTGATCCAGATCAGGCAGACTGAAGCCTACGTCAAATGGTTTTCAGGACTGCGAGACCGCGTCGCCCGTGCCCGCATTGACATCCGTATCCGGCGCTTTTCTCTCGGCAACGCCGGTGACGCCAAGCCTGTGGGCGATGGCGTGTCGGAACTGAGGGTTGATTACGGACCCGGATACCGGATCTATTTCGTGCAGCGCGGCGAGGTCGTGGTTGTCTTGCTGGCCGGATGCGACAAGTCCACTCAGGACAAGGACATCCGCAACGCCAAGGTATTGGCAAAAGATCTGAAGGAGTCGTAACCATGACCAAAACCAAGACCCGCGTTTGGGATCCTGCCGAGCACCTCATCACCGATGAGGACATGGCAGCCTATCTGGAAGCGGCGCTTCAAGAAGGCGACTCCGCACTGATCGCCGCTGCGCTCGGCGATATTGCACGCGCGAAGGGCATGAGTCAGATTGCCCGTGATGCAGGCCTAGGTCGCGAGAGCCTCTACAAGGCCCTATCCGCTGAGGGCAACCCCGAATTTGCGACCATCATGAAGGT
>CANHGF010000400.1 GCA_947460065.1 Comamonadaceae bacterium | reverse complement strand
TCCCCCGGCCTTGAATCCATCTCTTGACCAGCCGTGCCGGCTGTCTCCTGTGGGAGCGCCGCCCCGGCGCGATTCGGCCCCATATCAGGCGTCGCATCGGTGTGAGGGCGCAGCTCCCACGGCCTTGAAATCCATCTCTTGACCAGGCGTGCGGGCTGTCTCCTGTGGGAGCGCCGCCCCGGCGCGATGGGGCGGTCGATCAACATCCGTATGAGTTCGGTTGCCAGACCAAGCTACAGTCCAATGCGGGTGGCTGCTGAGCCACCGCGCTATCCCTCCGAGCCTTCACTCTCAAAACAAGACGATGTTCGTCATCTCTAAACTGCTGTCTGCCATCACCCAGCCCGTCTTCTGGCTGGCCCTGTGGTGGGCCTTGGCGTTGCTGATGTTGGCGCGCTGGCGCCGCACAGCGGTGATCATGCTCTGGAGTGGGCTTGTTGTGCTGGCCTTGTTGGGCTTCAGGGCGCTGCCCGACGCCTTGCTGCGGCCGCTGGAAAACCGCTACCCGGTGCCCAGTGCTGAGGCGGTGGGCCGGCATGTGGGGGTGATCGTGCTCGGCGGTGCGGTAGGTCACCCTGACAGCTATGCCGCGCACGGCCAGGTGCCCTTGGGCGATGCTGCTGAACGAATGACGGTACCTGTGGGCCTTCTGCGCCAGCACCCCAAGCTGGAATTGGTGTTTTCCGGCGGGGAAGGGCGCTTGCTCACCACCGGCATCACAGAGGCGGAATTGGCCCGCGCCTTTTACCAGCAGCAGGGGGTAGACATGTCGCGGGTGCAAATGGAGAGCGGCTCGCGCACCACCCGAGAAAACGCACAGCAAGTGGCCCGTCTGTTGGGCGATCGCTGCAAGCAGCCCTGGCTGCTGGTGACCTCGGCCTGGCACATGCCGCGGTCGATGGATGAGTTCGAGGCAGAGTTTGGCAAGCGTGGCTGCAAGATCACGCCCTACCCGGTGGACTTCATGACCGGCACCTCAACCGCTCTGACCGAATACGCACTGGCCGCCAGTTTGATGCGCTGGCAGACCGCGCTGCATGAGTGGCTGGGCATTGGGGTCTACCGGCTGACCCGTTGAGGCGTGCTGGCATGAGCGACCCCGGCGCAGCAAGGGCCGGTGGCTTGGCGCTGGCTCTCAGCTACCCCGGGTGATCTGTTCGAATTCCTGGCTAAAGTCGCTGCTCAGCGGTGTGACTTTCAGGGACTCCAGCAGGCCGGCCATGTGTTCTTTCTCGGCATCGAGGAGGCTGTTCTTTGTCACGCTGCCCTCTCCTGGGCCCTCGTTAGGGGGACGGCCTTTGCGCGCGCAATGACTTCGAATGGGCTGGGCGATTGACCTGTCTGCACCGTCATCACATCGACCGGCAATTGCAGCGCGCTTTCGATCATGTATTTGATTCGCGCCCTGTCCATGAGGCTACCTCTAAGCGGTGACTCGATGAGCAAGTCAATATCCCCGCCGGCACCTTGGTCGTTGAGCCTTGAGCCGTAGAGCCATACCTTCGCAGCTTCCCCAAGCACGGCCTTAGCTGTGTTTTCTATGGTGATGATTTGCGAGGCATTCAGACGCATGCCCTAGATTTTGCCACGCTACCTTGTTGCTGCTCAGGGCAAGTTCAACCCCGCTGCAGCACGGGCCCTGGGCTTGGCTTATCCTCAGACCTTATGAGAATTTTTCTTCGTTGCTTGCTCTTGGCTCTGGCTTGGCTGCACTTTGTGGCGCAAGCGGGGGAGCTGGCTGACAAACTCAAAGACGGCGGCCATGTGCTGCTGATGCGCCATGCTTATGCGCCCGGCGTGGGCGATCCGCCGGGCTATACGCTTGAGCGTTGCGAGACGCAGCGGGTGCTCAACGAGGACGGCCGGAGCCAGTCGCAGCGCATCGGGCGCTGGCTGCGCACCCAGGGGCTGGAGCGAGCGCGGGTGTACGCCAGTCCCTGGTGCCGGTGCACGCAGACGGCCGAGCTGCTGGGCCTGGGCAGTGTGACGGTGGAGCCTTCGCTGGCGTCGTTCTTTGACCAGCCGGGTCAGGCCGCGAGCAGCAACAAGAGCCTGCAAGCCTTCATTGCCAAGTCACTGGCTGGCAAGCCAACGCAGCCGCTTGTTTTGGTGACACACCATGTCAACATCCGTGAGTTCATGGGCAAAGACATAGGCTCTGGCGACATGGTGCTGGCGCGGGTTGACGGCCAGGGCCGTATGCTCAGTTACCGCATCTACCCCAGCCCTTGAACGAGAGGTGATACCGATGCTCATCAGACGCACCTTGCTTGTGGCCGTGCTGCTTGCCGCGACGGTTGCCACCGCCCAAACCACGCAGCCGCTTGCACCCTTGCAGTCGATTGCGGCGCTTGATGTGCCGCGCTACATGGGGCGCTGGTTTGAGATCGCCAAGTTGCCCAACTGGTTTCAGCGCAAGTGCGTGGCTGATACATCGGCCACCTATCGCCTGCTGCCCGACGGCCGAGTGGAGGTGCTCAACCAATGCCGCAAGGAGAGCGGCGAGATGGACCAGGCCCTGGGCGCGGCGCGCCAGATGGGCCCGGCCACATCGGCCAAGCTGCAGGTGCGTTTTGCGCCGAGCTGGCTATCAGTGTTGCCTTTTGTCTGGGGCGACTACTGGGTGATTGACCTGGACGAGCGCTACGAACTGGTGGCCATCAGCGAGCCCAAGCGGCAGTACCTGTGGATCCTGTCGCGCACGCCCCAGGTCGAAGAGGCCCGCTACGCCGCGCTGCTGGGGCGGCTGCAGGCGATGGGGCTGGATGTGGGGAAGTTGGAGAAGACGCGGCAGGGGGAGCGCTGAAGGGCTGCTCTGTACTGAGGTGCTCAATCGTTTTCGAACAGATCGCGTGTATAGGTCTTGTCGGCCACGTCGGCCAAAGCAGGCAGGCGGCGGTTGGCGATGATCAAATCAGACTCGCGCTTGAATTGCTCCAGGTCATTGACCACCCGCGAATTGAAGAAGTCATCAGCCTTCAAAGCGGGCTCATGCACGATGACTTCAATGCCCTTGGCCTTGATGCGTTTCATGATCCCCTGGATGCTGGAGGCGCGGAAGTTGTCCGAGCCCGCTTTCATCACCAGCCTGTAGACCCCTACCACCTTGGGTTGCCG
>CANHGF010000399.1 GCA_947460065.1 Comamonadaceae bacterium | reverse complement strand
GGCCGAAAAAACCGCCGCGTACGACCTTTCCCCTGTCTTGCTCCCTCTCCCTCTGGGAGAGGGCAGGGGTGAGGGCACGCGAGCCACCGCAGGCTCCAAAGCCAGCCCCCACCCCAACCCTCCCCCAGAGGGGGAGGGAGTAAGACATGGGGAGGGAGCCAATCGGGCTCACGCATCGAACTCCATCCAAATCATCAACGCCCGCGAGAACAACCTCAAAAGCCTCTCGGTCGACATTCCGCGTGGCAAGTTCAATGTGGTCACCGGCGTGTCGGGTTCGGGCAAGTCCACGCTGGCCTTTGACATCCTTTTCAACGAAGGCCAGCGCCGCTACCTGGAGTCGCTTAACGCCTATGCCCGCTCCATCGTGCAGCCAGCCGGCCGGCCCGAGGTCGATGCCGTCTACGGCATTCCACCCACGGTGGCCATTGAGCAGCGGCTCTCGCGCGGTGGCCGCAAGTCCACCGTGGGCACCACCACCGAGGTCTGGCATTTCTTGCGCTTGCTTTACGTCAAGCTGGGCATACAGCACTGCGTCAAAGACGGTGCGGCCGTCATGCCGCAAAGCAGCGATTCCATTGCGGCCCAATTGCTCAAGCACTACCGTGGCCAACATGTGGGCTTGCTTGCGCCGCTGGTGATCAACCGCAAGGGCGTCTACACCGAGCTGGCCGACTGGGCCCGCCCGCGCGGCCATACGCACCTGCGCGTGGACGGCGAGTTCTTGCCCACCACCGGTTTCCCGCGCATCGACCGCTTCAAGGAACACACCGTTGAGTTGCCCGTGGCCGATGTGCGTGTGCAGCCCGCCCAAGAAAGCGCGCTGCGCCAGGCACTCAAGACCGCACTCGAACACGGCAAAGGCGTGGTGCATGTGCTGGCTCCGCTCGACGGCCTGAAGGCCGCCTTGGCGGACGGCATGTCCACGCAAGGCATAGGCCATATTCATGCGTTTTCCACCAAGCGTGCCTGCCCGGTCTGCGCCACCTCCTACCCCGAGTTGGACCCGCGCCTGTTCTCCTACAACAGTAAGCACGGCTGGTGCCCCGACTGCGTAGGTACCGGCGTGGCGCTCACCAAAGAGCAGCGCAAGGCCCTGGACGATTCGGTGCGCGACGACGACAACAAAGGCCGCGAGCAAAGCTTTGCCGAGCCCGAGCTGGACGACGTGGTCGACACCGTCTGCCCCGGCTGCGCAGGCACGCGCCTTAACAAGCAGGCCAGAGCCGTGCGCCTGCATAGCGCCAGCGGCGATGGCTGGTCCATCACCGACATTGCGTGCCTTTCCGTCAGCGATGTGCGGGCCTGGGTACAGGGCCTGCAACTGGTGGGCCGCGAGGCCGACATTGCGCGCGACCTCATTCCCGAGATCAAGAGCCGGCTCGAGTTTCTGGAAGAAGTCGGCCTGGGCTACCTCACGCTCGACCGCGGGGCGCCCACGCTCTCGGGCGGCGAGGCGCAGCGCATCCGACTGGCTGCGCAACTCGGCTCTAATCTGCAAGGCGTGTGCTACGTGCTGGACGAGCCCACCATCGGCCTGCACCCGCGCGACAACCAGATTTTGCTGGGCGCCCTGGGCAAGCTCAGCGAGCGCGGCAACACCCTGGTGGTGGTCGAGCATGACGAAGACACCATCCGCCGCGCTGACCACATCATCGACATCGGCCCCGGCGCCGGCAAGCGCGGCGGCCGTGTGGTCGCACAGGGCAGCGCCGCAGACCTGTCAGCCGCCCCCGAGTCGCTGACCGGCCGCTACCTGCTGCACGCCATCCAGCATCCCCTGCGGCCCAGGCGCGATACCGACCCCTCTGCCTTGCCCCCTCCCGCCGTGGAGCAGGCCGGTGGCATGTCTGCCAAACCTTTGAGCAAGGCAAAGCAAGCCGCGCAAAAAGCCCAGGCGCTCAAAGACGCCGCCGCCCAAGCCAGCGCCGAGCACAACGCCGCTGCATCGCCCCCTCTAGGCGAGGGCCGAGGTGAGGGTATGGTCTATACGCCCTGGCTGCACGTCGATGGCGCCAAGCTGCACAACCTGCAAGACCTCAGCGTCCAAGTGCCCCTGTTCCGCCTGGTCGCAGTCACAGGTGTTAGCGGCTCGGGCAAGTCCACGCTGGCACGCGAGGTGCTGCTGGCCAATGTGCAGGCCGCCGTCGCCCAGCGCTCAACCGCTGCTGGCCGCAAGCGCGACGAAGCGGGCGAACACCCTGTCTGGGTCGGCTGCACCGGCGTGAGCGGCTACCAGGGCGTAGACCGCGTGCTGGAGGTCGACCAAACCCCCATCGGCAAGACCCCGCGCTCTTGCCCCGCCACCTACATCGGCTTTTGGGACACGGTGCGCAAACTCTTTGCCGACACGCTGGAAGCCAAGGCTCGCGGCTACGGACCCGGCCGCTTCTCCTTCAACACCGGCGAAGGCCGCTGCCCCACCTGCGAAGGCGCGGGCGTGCGCACCATCGGCATGAGCTTCCTGCCCGACGTGAAGGTGCTCTGCGAAACCTGCCACGGTGCGCGCTTCAACCCCGAGACGCTGGCTGTGACCTGGCGCGGCAAGAGCATTGGCGAGGTGCTGCGCATGGAGGTGGACGAAGCGGTGGAGTTCTTCGCCGCCATGCCTAACATCAGCCACCCGCTGCAGCTTCTTAAGGACGTGGGCTTGGGCTACCTCACCCTGGGCCAGCCCTCACCCACACTCAGCGGTGGCGAGGCGCAGCGCATCAAGCTGGTGACGGAACTGAGCAAGGTGCGCGACGACATCACCCGCCGCGGCCAAAAAGCCCCGCACACGCTCTACGTGCTGGACGAACCCACTGTAGGCCTGCACATGGCCGACGTGGAAAAACTCATCCATGTGCTGCACCGCCTGGTCGATGCCGGCCACAGCGTGATCGTCATCGAGCACGACCTGGACATGATCGCTGAAGCCGACTGGGTTCTGGACCTGGGCGCGGGTGGCGGCGATGCCAGCGGACGCGTGGTGGCATCGGCCCCGCCGGATGAGCTGGTGCGCTTGAAGACAGCGACGGGGGTGGCGCTGGGGCCGGTGTTGGCGCGGGGGGTGAGGGTTTAGGGCTTGAGGCGCTGCGCCGCTTGCTGGTAGACCGTGTCGTGGTCGCGTCGACCGATCGCGAT
>CANHGF010000398.1 GCA_947460065.1 Comamonadaceae bacterium | reverse complement strand
GGTGCCGCCCACCAAGAGTGGGCGGTGGCCCCGGGCATGAATCTCCTCGATCAGGCGCAGCGTGTCGCGACGGAAGTCGGCTGCGCTGTAGGGCTGAAGTGGGTCGCGGATATCGATCAGGTGATGCACCACACTGGCCAATTCCTGCGCCGAAGGCTTGGCGGTGCCCAGGTCCATGCTCCGGTAGACCAGGGCCGAATCGACGCTGATGATTTCTACCGGCCAGCGCGCGGCCAGCGCCAGCGCGGCAGCGGTCTTGCCGCTGGCGGTCGGGCCGGTTAAGGCGATCAGGGTGGCTTCTGGCATGGCTAGGGGCGGATACGCTGGTGCTCGGGGTGTGATGGCTCAGGAGTTGAGCCTTACAGCGGCAGCGCGCGAGGTTAGCAGATGCCGTTTGGCGTGGGATTGGCGGGGCCGATGCTGAGCCGGGCTCTTCTACACTCATGGGCCCAAGTGCCTTGCCATGAACAGCAATATTTCATCCTCTGATCCTTCGTCCACGCCCAGCCTGGCCTGGGCTTCGCAGCCGCCCGCCCTGGCCTGGGCCCTGGGCCTGGCCGGGCTGATCCCCTTTGTGTTGGGCGCTGCCCTGCAGTGGTATGGGCCGCCCGGCTGGCGCATGCTGGCCGGCATGGCCCTGCTCAGCTATGGGGCAGTGATCGTGAGTTTCCTGGGCGGCATTCACTGGGGCCTGGCCATGCGGGTCAGCCCGGTGCCGGTGGCCAGGCTGGTCTGGGGGGTGCTGCCCAGCCTGCTGGGCTGGCTGGCCGTGCTGCTCGACAGTCCCTGGGGGCCCCTTGTATTGGCGCTGAGCTTGCTGGTTTGCTTTGCGGTGGACCGGGCGGTTTATCGTGAGCTGGGTCTGGACGCCTGGCTTGCGCTGCGTGCTGTGCTTACGCTTGTTGCCGCGATGGCTCTTGTTGCGGGGGCGGCCGCTTACTGGGCGATTTGACGGGTGGGCGGAAAAACTCAGGCCGATGACGCCCTTTGGCGCTGACATCCGACACGGCATGTCCTCGCGTCTACCTTGCACTGATGGCTCAGTCGTGCCACCTTCTGAGTGCGAGAACGTCCTGTTCCGCACAGCTCAGCCATTCCGAACGTGTCGTCAGGTATGGGACCGAATCATTACACCTTGATGGATCTTTTCTCGCAGCTGGGTTTGGCCAGCGATGTGCACAGCATGGACTTGTTCATGACGCAGCACAGCCTGCGGGGTGAATCGCTGCGATTGGAAGAGGCAAGGTTTTGGAGTCCCTTCCAGCGCAGTTTCTTGCAGGAGCAATGGCTGGCCGACAGCGACTGGGTTGTGGTGATTGACCGGCTCAATGTGGCGCTGCACTGAGCCCATGCTTGGCTCGCCGGGCCTGCGGTAGCGCTGCAATCAGCGCCCGCGCATGAACAGGGCGTCGAGCTCGCGCACGGTGATCTGCCGCCAAGTGGGGCGGCCATGGTTGCACTGGTCAGAGCGCTCGGTTTGTTCCATCTGACGCAGCAAGGCGTTCATTTCCTCCAGGCTCAGACGCCGGTTGGCCCGCACCGCGCTGTGGCAGGCCAGGGTGGACAGCAGCTCATTGCGGGCCCGGGTCAGCACCTGATGGCCCTCGTGCTGGGCCAATTCGGCCAGCACGCTGCGCGCCAGTTCTACCGCATCGCTGTCGGCCAAATGGCTGGGTACGGCTCGCACCGCCAGGGTTTTGGGCGAGAGGGCGCTTACCTCCAGGCCTAGGGCCAGCAAGGTGTCCTGCGCTTCTTGGGCAGTTGCAATTTCCTGTGGCGTGGCGGCAAAGCTGGCGGCTATCAGCAGCGGTTGGCTGGTGATGCCGCTGTGTTCGAGCTGGCCCTTGAGTCCTTCGTAAACGATGCGCTCATGCGCGGCATGCATGTCCACCACCACCAGGCCCTGGCTGTTTTCAGCGAGGATGTAGATGCCTTGCAGTTGCGCGATGGCCCGTCCCAGCGGCCAGTCGCCCGCTGGCGCGGCGGCCTGGTCTGTGCTTGCTGCGGACCAGGCAGGGGCGGGCGGCTCGGCTGCATGTAGCGTGGTCGCCGGGGCAGTGGGCCAGGAGGAGGGCGAAGCTAGAGCTGATGAAGCCGGCGATGAGCTCGGGGATGACGTGCCAGGCCACATGGCCGACATGTCGTTGATGCGCGCGTCCTGCCGCAGGGGCAGGCCGCCTTGCTGCCAGGCAGGTGGTCTGTTGATGCTGGGCGGTGGCCAGCCGCGCTCCGCTGCCGTACCTGCAACTGTGGGCCCGACTTGGCTGCCCGCAAGCGCTTGCGCGCCATCGGCCAGCGCTGCGCGCGGCGCGGCCAGCGCATTTTCAACCGCGTGCAGCACCGCCTGATGGACCTCGCGGCTGTCGCGAAAGCGCACCTCGATCTTGGTGGGGTGGACATTGACATCCACCCGCATCGGGTCGATCTGTACGTACAGGGCATAGACCGGCTGCCGGTGGCCGTGCAGCACGTCCTCATAGGCGCTGCGGGCGGCGTGGCTGATGATCTTGTCGCGCACGAAACGGCCATTGACGTAGGCAAACTGCTGGTCGGCGCGGGCGCGGGCCAACTCGGGCAGCCCGACCCGGCCGCGCACACGCACCACCGGCCCGGGGCCGCTGGAGCTGTAGTCGACCTCCAGTGACTGCTGGCCAAATTCTTCGCCCAGCACGTCGGCCAGACGGCGCGCTTGCCCGTCTGCAGGCGCAGCGCGCCATTGCTCGATCATCTTGCCCTCATGCCAGATCGCAAAGCCCACATCGGGTCGGGCCAGCGCGTGCCGGCGGACTGCGTCTATGCAGTGCGCCAGTTCGGTGGCGTCGGCCTTGAGGAATTTGCGACGGGCCGGGGTGGCAAAAAAGATCTCGCGCACCTCGATAGTGGTGCCAATGGCGCGGGCCGCCGGCTTGAGCTCGCCCGTGCGGGCGTCGAGCTGCCAGGCATGCTCGGCATCGGCGGTGCGCGAGAGCACGCTCATGTCGGAAATCGAGGCAATGGCTGCCAGCGCTTCGCCGCGAAAACCCATGGTGCTGACCGACTCCAGGTCGTTCAGTGAGCTTATTTTGCTGGTGGCGTGGCGCTTGAGGGCCACCGGCAGTTCTTCGGCTGCGATGCCCAGGCCGTTGTCTTCG
>CANHGF010000397.1 GCA_947460065.1 Comamonadaceae bacterium | reverse complement strand
CTGGCTGGTAAATCACCCGCGCCTGCTCGGCGTCGTAGCGCATTTCCACATGCCCGGTGGTGGGAAAGTCTTTGCGGAAGGGGTGGCCGATAAAGCCGTAGTCAGTCAGGATGCGGCGCAGGTCGTTGTGGCCCTCAAAAATGATGCCGAACAGGTCAAAAGCCTCGCGCTCGAACCAGTTGGCCGCATTCCACAGTTCGTTGACCGAGGCCAGTACCGGGAAATCGTCGTCCGGGCAAAACACCTTGAGCCGCACCCGCTGGTTCAAGCTGACTGACAGCAGGTGCGAGACCACCGCATAGCGCGGGCCCTCGTGCACACCGCCTTTGTAGTCGCTGAAGTCGACGCCGCACAGGTCAATGAGCTGCTCAAACCGGCACTGCGGATGATCGCGCAGGATGGCCGCCGCATCCAGGTAATCGGCCGCGGCCACCAGCACCGTCACCTCACCCAGGGCCAGGCTCACCTGCCTGGCTTTGCCGCCCAAGGCATCGGCCAGCGTCTGGCGCAGGCCGCCCGGGGCTGGAATCTGCTGCGCGGGGGTCAACACGGCATCAAAAGACATCTCAGGCCCTCGCTATGGTGTTGGTGCGGCGAATCTTTTGCTGCAACTGGATGATGCCGTAGAGCAGCGCCTCGGCCGTCGGCGGGCAGCCAGGCACATAGACATCCACCGGCACGATGCGGTCACAGCCGCGCACCACCGAATAGCTGTAGTGGTAGTAGCCGCCGCCATTGGCGCAGGAGCCCATGGAGATGACCCAGCGCGGCTCAGACATCTGGTCGTAGACCTTGCGCAAAGCAGGGCCCATCTTGTTGCACAGGGTGCCGGCCACAATCATGAGGTCGGACTGGCGGGGGCTGGGGCGAAACAGCATACCGAAGCGGTCAATGTCATAGCGCGCCGCACCGGCATGCATCATCTCCACCGCACAGCAGGCCAGACCAAAGGTCATGGGCCACAGCGATCCGGTCTTGGCCCAGTTGACCACCGAGTCGTAACTGGTGGTCATGAACCCTTCGTTGAACACACCTTCAAGTGACATAGACCTACCTTTGAGGCGAAAAGTCGCAGACAAGCATCAGCACAAGGCGCAGGCAAGCGCGCCCCTCAATCCCAATCGAGGGCGCCTTTTTTCCATTCGTAGATGAAACCCACCACCAAGATGCCGAGAAAGACCATCATGGCCCAAAAGCCGACCAGGCCGATGTCCTTGAAAGCCACCGCCCAGGGAAAGAGGAAGGCGATCTCCAGATCAAAAAGAATGAAGAGGATGGCCACCAGGTAGTAGCGCACATCGAACTTCATGCGGGCATCTTCGAAGGCCTCGAAGCCGCACTCGTAGGGGGAGTTTTTTTCGCTGTCCGGACGGTTGGGGCCAAGCACCCTGCCCAGGACTTGGGGAACGACGCCGACTGCGATCCCCACCAGAATGAACAACAGAACTGGAAGGTACTGGTCGAGATTCATTGTGCGGCTCCGCCTCGCTCGCGCTCGAACATTGCAAAACCTCGAGCCTGTCCTTCAGACCTGACCCGAGGCTTGCAAAAGCCCTCTTGATGCGCTACTGCCCATTTTTTGGTGCGGACGGCGAGACTCGAACTCGCACAGCTTTCGCCACTACCCCCTCAAGATAGCGTGTCTACCAATTTCACCACGTCCGCGTTACTTGTTCTTGCTTTGACCGATACAACCGGGCCTGAGGACAGCCCGTCAAAGCGCCGGTAGTTTACCCCGAAAACCCGTGATTTCCCCGGGATAAAAGCCAATACGCTGATGCAAACGCAGTGGCTTGGCCAGATTTACTTCGAGGGGATTTGCCCCGGGCCGGGAGCAGGTGGCACGGCAGCAGGCGCACTGGCCGCTGCAGCAGCACTGGCCGCGGGCGCAGCCCCCGGAATTTGTTGCGCTGCAGGCGCCGATGCGCCTTCGAGCACGCTCGAGCTGCTGCGCGGCTGAGCGCTGCCGAAATAGGCCAGCCCCAGCGTACAGACGAAGAAAACCGCAGCCAAAGCCGAGGTCGAGCGCGAAAGAAAGTTGGCACTGCCCGAGGCGCCGAACAAGCTGCCCGAGGTGCCGCTGCCGAAGGCTGCACCCATATCGGCACCTTTGCCGTGCTGGACCAGGATCAGTCCAATCATGGCCAAGGCCGAGAGGATCTGTACGGCCAATAAAACGGTCAAGAGAACATTCATACTCAACTCCAAATGCGTGTCGGGAAAAATCAGCGCGCAGCGCCGATGATGGCCAGAAAGTCGGCCGCCTTCAGGGAAGCACCACCAATCAGTCCACCGTCAATATCAGGCTGGGCCAGCAAGCCTGCGGCATTGCCCGCATTCATGCTGCCACCGTAAAGAATCTTGATGCGCTCAGCCTGGGCGCTGGCCGCCTTGAGCTGCTCACGCAAACGCGCGTGCACCTCCTGGGCCTGCTCAATGGAAGCGGTTTTGCCGGTGCCTATGGCCCAAACCGGCTCGTAGGCCACCACAATCTCACTGATGCAGTGGCCGTTGATGTGAATCACCGCAGCGAGCTGGCGCTTGACCACCTCAAAGGTCTGACCCGCCTCCCGCTGCTCCAGAGTTTCACCGAGGCAGACGATGGGGGTCATTCCGTGGGCCAGCGCCTGCTGAGCCTTCGCCGCCACCACCGCATCGGTCTCGCCGTGATACTGGCGGCGCTCGGAATGGCCGACGATGGCGTAGCGGCAGCCGAAATCCTTGAGCATGGCTGCGCTCAACTCACCGGTGTAAGCGCCCGATGCATGGGCCGACACATCCTGCGCGCCCAAGGCCACCGCTTTAAGGCCCGGATGCTGCGCAGCGAGCGCACGAAACTGTGCCCAATAGGGGGCAGGAATGCACACAGCCACCTGCGCAGGAGTCTGCGGACCCAGGCCGGCAGCCAGGGCACCGAGCAAGGCCTCGTTGGCAGCCAGAGTGCCATTCATCTTCCAGTTGCCGGCAATCAGTTGCATCATGGCTTGCAAGCTCACCAGGTCAGAACCAACTTGCCGATGTGCTGGTTAGACTCCATCAGCGCATGCGCCTGCGCGGCCTGAGCGGCCTCAAAGGTCTTGAAGATCACCGGAACAATGGCGCCGGACTCGATCTGCGGCCAGACTTGCTCGCGCAGCT
>CANHGF010000396.1 GCA_947460065.1 Comamonadaceae bacterium | reverse complement strand
TCAGCGGCAAATTCACCACTGGCCAGCGCGTTGAAAAGCTGGGCTCGGTCGAAGGAATGTCGGCCGGCCGGCCCACCGGCGTGTCCTTGCCCTTCAAGGGTCAGCCGATTCAGGGCCACTCGGGCATCAAGCGCATGACCGACGGCAGCTACTGGCTGCTGACGGACAACGGTGCGGGCTCCAAGGCCAACTCCCCTGACTTCATGCTCTACCTTAATCAATATGCGGTGGACTTCAAGGCTGGAAGCTTCAAGCGCATCCGCACCATCTTCCTGCATGACCCGGACAAGAAAATCCCCTTTCGCATCGTTCAAGAAGGAACGGCCAAGCGCTATCTGACCGGCTCCGACCTGGACACCGAAAGCTTTCAGTTTGCCGGCGGAGCGCTCTGGATTGGCGACGAACTTGGCCCCTTCTTGGTCAAGGCCGACCTCAACGGCAAGGTGCTGGCGGTCTTTGAAACCCAGGTCGATGGCAAGGTGGTGCGCTCGCCCGACCATCCGGCGGTAACGACGCCCGCCACGCCGGATCAGACCGTCAAGTTTCAGGTACGGCGCTCCAGGGGCTACGAGGGCATGGCCGCTTCGAAAGACGGCAGTAAGCTCTACGCCTTGCTGGAGGGCCCGCTCTGGAGCGAGGCCACCCAGTCCTATGAGGCGGTGGACGGCAAGCAATACCTGCGGGTCCTGGAGTTCGACGTCAAAGCCGAGAAGTGGACTGGCCGCCATTGGAAATACATGCTGGAGGCCAACCACCATGCCATCGGCGACTTCAACATGATCGACGAGACGACCGGTCTGATCATCGAGCGCGATAACGGCGAAGGCACCCCCGACCGGGCTTGCCCGGAAGGCGCACGGCGCAGCGACTGCTTCCATGACCTGCCCAAGTTCAAGCGTGTCTATAAGGTTGAACTGAGCGAAGCCAACGCTGGCGCTGCCCTGCGCAAAATCGCCTACATTGACCTGCTCGACATCGCCGACCCCCAGAAGCTGGCGCGCAAGCCCCTGGTCAATGGCAAGTTGAGCTTTCCCTTCTTCACCATTGAAAATGTCGATGTGGTCGACGCCACCCACATCGTGGTGGGCAACGACAACAACCTGCCGTTTTCCAGCAGCCGCGAGCCCAACAAGGCCGACGACAACGAGCTGATCCTGCTCGAGGTGGGTGAGTTCTTGCGGGCCCGCTGAAGGTCGCCTGCGGCCTTCAGCACCGCCAGCCCTGCCTGCCAACCGCGGGCTGGCGGCAGGCCTTGCTTTCTTTCATAGGGCCTGATCCGGGCCAGTTGGCAAAGGCCAACTGGCCCGGCCGCGCTCCTGCACCGGTGTATAAATCGCTGCGGCCTGCGACGGCAGGCCCGGCTCGCATTTACTCAGGAGCAAGGCGATATGTCAGGACAAGGGTTTCATATACACGGCCCGCACGACCATGAGGTGGAGCACGTGGCCCAGCATGGCGGCGATTCCTTTACCTCCAAGCTGGCGGTGCTGACGGCCGTCCTGTCGACGGTGGGTGCGATTTTTGGCTATATGGGCGGGCATTCGCAAAACTCGGCCCTGCTCTTCAAGAATGAATCGTCGATTCAAAAGACCGCAGCCTCCAACCAGTGGAACTACTACCAGGCCAAGAGCAATAAGCAGAATCTGGCCGAGCTGTCTGTGGTGTTGACCCAGGGCGAGGCGCAGCAGAAGTTCAAGCAAGAGGTCGAGCGCTACCAGGCCGAAAAGAAAGAGATCAAGATCGAGGCCGAGAAACTGGAGGCCGCCGCCGCCAAGGCCAATGAGAAGAGCGAACTTGAGATGCATGTGCACGAGCGCTGGGCCATGGCCACCACGCTGCTGCAAATCGCGATTGCGCTGTCAGCCATCACCTTGCTGACCCGCAAGCGTTGGATGCTGGGCGGGGTCTACGGCGCTACGGCTGCAGGCCTCGTCGTTGGGGCCATGGGTTACCTCCACCTGTGACCGCCCGGGCCCGACTGACCGGCACCGCGCCAGCCTTTGCCGGCCCCCAGCGCTGAAGGCCCAAGCGCTGGATCAGGCGGGACTCAAGCCGGCGCATTCACAAAGACATTCGACCACTGCGCGTGAAATCCGTTATCTTGCCGCTGTGGCTTGGGCGCCTGGCCTTGCAGCAGCACCCGTAAGCCGGCTTGCGCGCTGTCGATCAAAGGCAGGGGCAGCTGGGGCTGGAGCAATTGGGCATAGCCGGCCAGGCCCGCGCCGCCGAGGATGATGGCGCGCACGCCGGGCCGGGCCGCGTCCTGGCAGGCTTGGCGCAGGCAGCGCAGCGCCATCTCGGGGTCTGCCAGCATCTCAGCGCCGCTGGGTGTCACCGTCTCGATGTGACGCAGTCGCGGGCCGTATCCCAGTGACTGCGCCAGGCGCTCGAGCATCGGCTTCCAGCGGACGCCGCCAGTGACGATGGCAAAGTCGCCATGGGCTGAGGCTTCAATGAATGAGGCTTCGGCCAGGCCGGTGACCGGGCTGGCGCTGCACTCGCGCAGCGCAAACAGGCCCGGGTCACCAAAGCAGCCGAGCAGCACCGCGTCGGGCCGCCGGCCTTGGCGCAGCTCGGCAGCCCAGACCTCGAGCGCGGCATGCGCGGCCACTGCATGGCTGGCCTCGCAGGCAATGTAAGTGGCGCCAAAGGGCGCTGTATGCGCATCCAACTGCACATCCGCCGGTAGCAGCGGCGTGAGCGTCTGCACCAGCCTTTCGGTGGTAGATGTACTGGTGTTGGGGTTGATCAGCAGCAGCCGGCGCTGCGGTGTGGAGGACATGGTCGATTCCTTTGTAGGCAGGTCGTTGGCACGCTTGGCGACCCCGGAAGGCGCAGTGTGCAGGATGCGATGGTGCAGCTCGAACGGTTTTGGGGAATCATCAGATTCAAATGCACCGGTTTGGCGCGCAGATTTGGCGGAAAGCCCCAATATGGTGCATCATGGGCATGGTCTGAGCCTCTTGAGCGGTCAGGCATCCTGGTGGGGCTTGGCATTGTTTGTGCTGAGATTGTCGGCCCGAGTCAAAGCGGCTTGAGGTCGCTCCCAATCTTTACAAGCTATCTAGTGGAGTCAATATGCAACGTCGTCAACTGCTGGCCGCTGGCACAGCCGCCCTCGCCGCCCCCTGGGTCCATGCGCAAAGTGCTTCCTGGC
>CANHGF010000395.1 GCA_947460065.1 Comamonadaceae bacterium | reverse complement strand
GGCCTTGCTGGAAAAGGTCAAAGCGGCCGACGGCCTGATGCTCGGCCCCATGGCCACCTACGAATTCAAGGACGAGGCCAAGGGCGAGATCAATCCGTCCAAGTTCTTTCGCAAGAGCCTGGACCTCTACGCCAACATCCGGCCAGCGCGCACCTATGCGGGCCTGGCGACCCTGACCGGGCCCTTCGACCTGGTGGTCGTGCGCGAGAACACCGAAGGCTTTTATGCCGACCGCAATGTGGAGTCGGGCAGCAGCGAGATTTTGGTCACGCCCGATGTATCGATCTCGCTGCGCCGCATCACCCGCCTTGCTGCGAACGCATCGCCCGCAGTGCTTTTAAGTTGGCGCGCCAGCGCCGCCAGCGCCTGACCCTGGTGCACAAGGCCAATGTGCTCAAGATCACCGACGGCATGTTCCTGGAGGAATGCCGCAAGGTGGCCGCCGAGTTTGCCGATGTCACCGTCGACGACTTCATCGTCGACGCGATGATGGCCCATGTGGTGCGCAACCCGGAGCGTTTTGACGTGATCGTCACCACCAATATGTTTGGCGACATCCTGTCGGACCTGACCGCAGAACTCTCAGGCAGCCTGGGACTGGGCGGCTCGCTCAACGTGGGCGCCCAGCACGCCATGGGTCAAGCCGCCCATGGTTCGGCGCCCGACATCGCTGGCCGCAACATCGCCAACCCGCTCTCGCAGGTGCTCTCGGCCGCCATGCTGCTGGCCTGGTTTGCCCAGCGCAGCGGCAATAGTGCCTACCTGCAAGCGGCGCAGGCCATTGAAGCGGCCGTCGAGCAGAGCCTGGCGGCGCAGGAGTCGACCCGCGACGTCGGCGGGCAGCTGGGGACGCGTGAAGCCGGCCAGGCGCTGATCAGGCGCATCCTGGCCTGAAGTCACCTAAGAGCGCCCAAGCGGTGTGTCTGCTCACCCAACGGTGGCATCATTAACACTATGAGCACCCCCCTCTGGACCCCTTCCGCGCAGCGCATCCAAGGCAGCCGCCTGACCCACTACAGGCAGTGGCTAAACGCTGAGTACCGCCTGCAGCTTGACGACTATGCCGCCCTATGGCGCTGGTCGGTCGATCACCTGGATGATTTCTGGACCTCGGTCTGGCGCTACTTCGATGTGCAGGCCAGCCAGCCCTATACCGAGGTGCTGGCGCAGCGGACCCTGCCCGCCAGCGGCTGGTTCCCGGGTGCGCGGCTGAACTATGCCCAGCAGGCCCTGCGCTGGCATCTGGACGAGGGCGATCGGCCGGCCATCGTGGCGCGCTCGCAAACCCGGCCCGAGCAGGTGATCAGCTGGAATGAACTGCGCGCCCGGGTCGGCGCAGTGGCTGCGGCCATGAAGCGCATGGGCATAAAGCCCGGCGACTGCGTTGCAGCTTATCTGCCCAATGTGCCCGAAGCCGCGGTGGCCCTGCTGGCCTGCGCCAGCATAGGAGCGGTCTGGTCCAGCTGCTCGCCCGATATGGGCACACCTAGCGTGGTCGACCGCTTTGGCCAAATCAAGCCCAAGCTGCTGCTGGTGGTCGACGGCTACCGCTATGGCGACAAGGCGGTCGAGCGCGCCGAGGCGGCCGAGCAACTGCGTCTGGCTCTGCCCAGCGCCAAGCACGTCATCAGCCTGGACTATCTGCACCCCGGACGGGCGCTGCCCCATACCCAGCCCTGGTCAACCTTGCTGAACGAGCCGGCCGCGCCAGTGTTCGAGCCTGTGGGCTTTGAGCACCCGCTGTGGGTGGTGTACTCCTCGGGCACCACCGGCATGCCCAAGCCGCTGGTGCACGGGCAAGGCGGCATCCTGCTCGAACACCTCAAGGCCCTGGGCCTGCACCTGGGCCTGGGCCCCGAGGACCGCTACAGCTGGTTCTCCACCACCGGCTGGGTGATGTGGAACATCTGCGTGGGCGGCTTACTGGTGGGCTCGACGATTGCGATCTACGACGGCAACCCCGGGCACCCCGACCTGGGCGAACTCTGGCGCATGGCCCAGGAGCTCGAACTGACCGCTTTGGGCGCAGGCGCGGCCTTCTTTGGTAACTGCATGAAAGCGGGCACACAGCTGCGGCAATGGGGCGATCTGAAACTGCGCTGGATAGGCTCAACCGGCTCGCCACTGTCGCCCGAGGCGCACGACTGGCTGGCCGAGCAGCTCGGGCCCGAGGCGATGATCGCCTCGATCAGCGGCGGCACCGATGTGGCCGGCTTCTTCGTCGGCCCCAACGAAACCGCCCCCTTGCATTCGGGCCGCATCCAGTGCCCGGCCCTGGGCGTGGCCGCCTGCGCCTACGACGACGCCGGACATGAGGTGGTCGACCAGGTGGGCGAGCTGGTCATCACCAAGCCCATGCCCTCGATGCCGCTGTACTTCTGGGGCGAGCCCGACGGCCGGCGCTACCACGAGAGCTATTTCGATGTGTACCCAGGCGTCTGGCGTCACGGCGACTGGATCGAATTCAATCAGGCCGGCGAGTCGGTGATCTATGGGCGCTCAGACACCACCATCAACCGCCACGGCGTGCGCATGGGCACCGCTGAAATCTACCGTGCGGTCGAGGTCATGCCCGAGGTGCTCGACAGCCTGGTGGTCGATCTGGAATACCTGGGCCGTGAATCCTTCATGCCTCTGTTTGTGGTGCTGGCCCCGGGCTGCACGCTCGATGCTGCCTTGATGGACCGCATCAATGCAAGCATCCGTCAAGCCTGCTCGCCCAGGCATGTGCCCAATGTGATCATTGCCGCACCAGAAATTCCGCGCACGCTCTCAGGAAAGAAAATGGAACTGCCGGTACGCAAGCTGCTCATGGGCGCCCTGCCTGAAAAGGTCGCCAACCCCGATGCCATGAGCAACCCGCACAGCCTGCAGTTTTATGTGGACTACGCGCAGCAGCGGCAGGGCTAAGGCTGCACCGCTGCGAGGGCGGCGCCTGATCGACAGTCCATCGCGCCAAGGGCGGCGCTCCCACAAAAAACAGCGCAGCCTCAGATTGGGTGTGGGAGCCGCGCCCCGCGGCGATGCGGCGCCTGATCGACAGTCCATCGCGCCGAGGGCGGCGCTCCCACCAAAGACAGTGCAGCCTCAGATTGGGTGTGGGAGCCGCGCCCCCGCGGCGATGCGGCGCCTGATTGACAGTCCATCGCGCCGAGGGC
>CANHGF010000394.1 GCA_947460065.1 Comamonadaceae bacterium | reverse complement strand
GATGATGGCCACGGCGGAGCCCATGGCGGCGCATGGAAGATCGCCCTGGCCGACACGATGACCGCCATGATGGCCTTCTTTCTGCTCATGTGGCTGCTGGGCGCCACCAACGCCGACCAGCGCAAGAGCATCGCCGACTACTTCAAGCCGACCTCGGTCAGCAATGTCACCATGGGCAAGCTCGCCGGCTCCAATGGCATCCTGGGCGGTCGCTCGATCATCGACCCGGACGGCTTTCCCTTCAGCACCAAGCAGACCAGCCTGCTAGAGCGGGTCACGCCCCGCTCCGAGGGCGGTCCCACTGAAAACGATCCCAGCCCCAACAGCACCGAACGCTCGGACCCTTCTGATCCCGCGAAGATGAGCGAGGAGCAGAAAAAAGCGGTGGCCGAGCAGCAGGACCAGGCGTCCTTCGAGAAGCTGGAAAAAGAAATTCGCGAGAAGATCGAGCAAAACCCGCGGCTGGCCAACCTGAAGGATCAGGTCAAGTTCACCCGCGAGAAGGAAGGGCTGCGCATCGACCTGATCGACAAGGCCGACTTTGCGATGTTTGGCCTGGGCGGCACGCAAATGATGCCGCGCGCCCAGCAGCTGGTCAACGAAGTGGCCAAGTCGCTGCAAGGTACGCCCAACAAGCTGGCGGTGCGCGGCCATACCGACGCGGTGCCTTTCAACAATGCCGAGGGCCGTAACAACTGGTCGCTCTCAGCCGAGCGTGCCGAGGCAACCCGCGCGCAAATGGAAAAGCAAGGGGTGGCTGGCGCCCGCTTTGCCCGCATCGAGGGCGTCTCTGACACCATGCCGTTTAACCCCAACGACCCGCTGGACCCACGCAACCGCCGCATGAGCGTGACGGTGCTGCACAGGGACTGAGTGCGGGCGGCTGAAGGTACCCTGAGCCGATAAAGTTACCCACCCAGCCGCTATCGATAGCGCCGGGACCCATGGCGTAGCCGCTCAAAGCCGCTGCAATTTGAACTGCTGTTACCTGCATGACAGAGGTATGCGCGGCCGGCTCATGCTGCGAGTACACAGAAATCGCCGGCCGCGCATACCCCTCTCACGCCGAGCGCTGCGCCCAACGCTTCTCAGCGCGCCGCCTGCCAGACGCGCAGCGCGCCTACGGTTTCGCGCACATCATGAACCCGCACAATGCGCGCCCCGCGTTCGATCGCCAGCAAGGCCGCGGCCAGGCTGCCTGGCAGGCGTTCGGTCACCGGCGCAGGCTCTTGGCCTGCCGACATCACTGCGCCCAGGCTGGACTTGCGCGACCAGGCGGCCATCAGCGGATAGCCTAACTCCAGCAGCGCCGCCTGGTGCTGCAGCATTTCCAGATTCTGGATGACCGTCTTGCCAAAGCCGACGCCGGGGTCGAGCACGATGCGATCGGCTGCAAGGCCGGCGCTGCGCAGGCGCTGCGCCGCATCGTGCAAAAACGCGCGCACCTGAGGTAGAGCCTGACCCAGCATGGGCTGAACCTGCATGGTCTGCGGCTCGCGGTGCATGTGCATCAAACAAACGCCGCAAGAACCGTGCTCGGACACCACTTCCAAAGCGCCCGGCTGGCGCAGCGCCCAGATGTCATTGATGATGTCGACCCCCAGGTCCAGCGCGGCCTGCATGACGCCTGCCTTGTAGGTATCGACAGAGACCGGCACGCCCAGGCGCAACGCCTCACGCAGCACCGGCAGCAAGCGCTCGAGCTCCTGCTCCAGGCTCACCGGCGGCGCTCCTGGCCGGCTGGACTCAGCGCCAATGTCCAGCATATCCGCGCCCTCGCGCAGCAGCTGCTCACAGTGGGCGAGGGCCGCAGCATGGCCGCCCAGCGACCCCAGTTGGCCGTCGCCTGAAAAAGAGTCGGGCGTCAGGTTGACGATGCCCATGACCTGAGGGCGGCTCAGATCAATCCGGAAACGACTGGTCTGCCAATGCCCCATCCCTTAAGCCCCAGCCAAGAAAAAACCGGGGCAAGCCCCGGTTGTAGTTCTGCGCACGACCTATCCTCAGGCCGCGCTGGGGCTGGGGTCGGCGGTCACGGCAGTGCCGCCACCGCTAGAACCGCCGCCGTCGGCCGAGGGGTTGCGTGGCGTCCAGTCCTTGGGCGGACGGGGCTCACGGCCAGCCATGATGTCGTCGAGCTGCTCAACCTCGATGGTTTCCCACTCCATCAAGGCCTTGGCCATGGCGTGCATCTTGTCCTTGTTCTCCTCGATCAGGCGGCGCGCAAGGCCATACTGCTCGTCGATGATGCGGCGCACTTCAAGATCGACCTTTTGCATGGTCTGCTCGCTCATATTGGTGGTTTTGGTGACCGAGCGGCCAAGGAAGACCTCGCCTTCGTTTTCAGCATAGACCATGGGGCCAAGGGCATCACTCATACCGTAACGCATGACCATGTCGCGCGAGATCTGCGTGGCGCGCTCGAAGTCGTTGGAGGCGCCAGTGGTCATCTGGTTCATGAACACCTCTTCCGCGATGCGGCCGCCAAACAGCATGCTGATTTGGCTGAGCATGTACTCGCGGTCGTAGCTGTAACGGTCCTGCTCGGGCAGGCTCATCGTCACGCCCAGGGCGCGGCCACGCGGGATGATGGTGACCTTGTGCACAGGGTCGCACTTGGGCAGCAGCTTGCCGATCAGCGCATGGCCAGACTCATGGTAGGCCGTGTTGCGCCGCTCATGCTCAGGCATGACCATGCTCTTGCGCTCGGGGCCCATGAGGATCTTGTCCTTGGCCTTTTCGAAGTCCTGCATCTCAACCAAGCGGGCGTTGCGGCGGGCTGCCATCAGCGCGGCCTCGTTGCACAGATTGGCCAAGTCGGCACCGGACATACCGGGAGTGCCGCGGGCGATCACGCTGGCGCTGACGTCGGAACCCAAAGGCACCTTGCGCATATGCACATTGAGAATCTGCTCGCGACCACGGATATCAGGCAGGGTCACATAGACCTGGCGATCGAAGCGGCCAGGGCGCAGCAAGGCGGCGTCCAAGATGTCCGGACGGTTGGTGGCGGCCACCACGATCACACCGACATTGGTCTCAAAGCCGTCCATCTCGACCAACATCTGGTTGAGGGTCTGCTCGCGCTCGTCATTGCCGCCGCCCAGACCCGCTCCGCGCTGACGACCGACTGCGTCGATCTCATCGATGAAGATGATGCAGGGCGCGTTTTTCT
>CANHGF010000393.1 GCA_947460065.1 Comamonadaceae bacterium | reverse complement strand
GCTGCGGCAGGAACACAAAGCGCTCGGCCAGCCAGTAAACGCCGCTGACGGCGGTGGCCAGAAACAGCAAGAGCGCAAAGTTGCCATCGAAGTAGCCCAGATACCAGGCGCCGCCGTAGCCGACGAAGGCTGCCAGCACAAAGGCCGTCAGGGTGCTCATGGTGCCGCTCATTCTTCCACCTGCAAGATGGCCAGGAAGGCCTCCTGCGGGACCTCCACGGTTCCGATTTGTTTCATGCGCTTCTTGCCGGCTTTCTGTTTTTCCAGGAGCTTGCGCTTGCGGGTGATGTCACCGCCGTAGCACTTGGCGATCACGTTCTTGCGCAGCGCCTTGATTGTCTCACGGGCAATGATGTTGCCCCCGATGGCCGCCTGGATGGCGACGTCAAACTGCTGGCGGCTGATGATCTCGCGCATCTTGGCGGCCACCGCCCTGCCGCGGTACTGGGACTGGGTGCGGTGAACAATGATGGACAAGGCGTCGACCTTCTCACCGTTGAGCAGCATGTCGACCTTGACCACGTCGGAGGCGCGGTACTCTTTGAACTCATAGTCCATCGAGGCATAGCCGCGGCTGACCGATTTGAGCTTGTCAAAAAAGTCCAGCACGATCTCGCCCAGGGGCATGTCGTAGGTGAGCATCACCTGCTTGCCGTGATAGGCCATGTTGATCTGGCTGCCGCGCTTGAGGTTGGCCAGGGTCATGACCGGGCCGACATATTCCTGGGGCATGTACAGGTGAACGGTCACGATGGGTTCGCGGATTTCCTGGATGCGGCCAACGTCGGGCATCTTGGAGGGGTTCTCCACCTTGATCACCTCGCCGTCGCCCTTGACCACTTCGTAGACCACACTGGGGGCGGTGGTGATCAGGTCCTGGTCAAACTCGCGCTCCAGGCGCTCCTGCACGATCTCCATGTGCAGCAGGCCCAGAAAGCCGCAGCGAAAGCCAAAGCCCAGGGCCTGGCTGACCTCGGGCTCGTAGCGCAGGGCGGCGTCGTTGAGCTGCAGCTTTTCCAGCGCGTCGCGCAGCGCGTCGTACTCGCTGGCTTCAGACGGGTACAAACCGGCAAACACCTGGGGCTGCACTTCCTTGAAACCGGGCAAGGCCTCGGTGGCCGAAGGCAGATTGGCGCCGCTGGAGGCCTTGATCACCGTCACCGTATCGCCCACCTTGGCCGCCTTGAGCTCCTTGATGCCGGCAATCACATAGCCCACCTGACCCGCTTCGAGAGAGTCCCTGGGCAGGTTGGCCGGGGTAAAAACACCCAGCTTTTCAGCGTTGTAGGTTGTCTCGGTGGCCATGAGCTTGATGCGGTCGCCGCGCGCCAGGCGGCCGTCGACCACCCGCACCAGCATGACCACACCCACATAGGCGTCATACCAGCTGTCGATGATCATGGCGCGCAGCGGCGCATCCGGATTGCCGCGCGGCGCTGGCACCTTGGCCACCACCAACTCCAATATGTCATCGATGCCCATGCCGGTCTTGGCCGAACAGGGCACTGCGCCCGAAGCGTCGATGCCAATCACCTCTTCGATTTCCTGCATGGCGTTTTCAGGATCGGCCTGCGGCAGGTCCATCTTGTTGAGCACTGGCAGCACCTCGACCCCTAGATCGAGCGCCGTGTAGCAATTGGCCACGGTCTGCGCCTCGACGCCCTGGGAGGCATCGACCACCAGCAGCGCACCCTCGCAGGCCGACAGTGAACGGCTCACCTCATAAGAGAAGTCGACATGGCCCGGGGTGTCGATCAGATTGAGGTTGTAGACCTGTCCATCGCGAGCGGTGTATTGCAGCGCCGCAGTCTGCGCCTTGATGGTTATCCCACGCTCCTTCTCCAGATCCATGGAGTCGAGCACCTGCGCGCTCATCTCACGGTCCTGCAATCCGCCGCAGCGCTGAATCAGACGGTCGGCCAGCGTGGATTTGCCGTGATCGATGTGCGCAATGATCGAGAAGTTTCTGATGTGCTTCATCAAGGGGGACGCCTAAGTGCTTGAAAGTATTGTGTGCAGCGCAGTGTCGCGAGGCTCAGACCATAAAAAAGGGCGCGTCGTGGTACGACGCGCCCTGAACCAACAATCTATGGCAACTGCGATAGTTGGAACTTCATTGTAGGCAAAAAGCCGTTGGCGCATAGCCGGCAAAGCCTGGGTTTTGACCAGTTGCCGGGTAGCAACAAGGATTTTATTAACAACTTATCCACAAAAATTTCCCGATTCATCTGGACAACTTGTGGGTGATCTGTGGATGGACTGAGATTGCCGTCCATAACCCCAAAGAGTGTCAATTGGAGCGAGTTGCTTATGCCTCAAGTCCCTGCAGTTGAGCCACTATTCTACCAAAAGTCATGATAGGACAGCAAAAAAGTGAGTGTGTGCAAACATTTCGCCAACCAAGGCCCAGAAAATATTTTTCGCCCCAGTCGGAAAAAGGGTTTCTACCGGGGTACCGGAACGATCCGTCTTGACAGAACGGGGCGTTGCCTTTATCCCCGAGCCGTCAGTGCCCCCACCCTCCTTGGCAAGGGGCGCCCCCCAACCGGCGCGGGCGCCTCTGGTGCTGCGCCTTAGCGGGCGGGACGGATCAGCGCGTACTGGGCCAGCTCTCCCCGACGCAGCTGCACCACCACCGGCTTGCTCTTATCGGCGCGGGTGACCGCCTGCTCGAACTCGCGCACCGTGTTCACGTCGACATTGCCGACTGCCACGATCACATCGCCTTCGCGCAGGCCGGCCCGTGCGCCAGCACCTTCGGCCGCATCGACCCGCACGCCGCCCCGCAGCTTGAGATCGCGCTTTTGCGCCTCACTGAGCTCGGAGACGGTCAAGCCCAGAGTCTGCACCTGGCTGCTGCCCGAGGGTCGGGGCTCGGGAGCTTGAGCGCGCCGGCTGCTGCGCTCGGGCTCGAGCTCGGCCACGGTGACGCTCAGCTCGCGCTGGCTGCCCCGCCGAAAGACGGTCACAGAGGCGCGCGATCCCGGCTTGGTGTTGCCCACGAGGCGCGGCAAATCACTGGACTTCTCGATCGCCTTGCCGTCGAACTTGAGAATGATGTCACCGGCTTCGATGCCGGCCTTTTCAGCCGGCGCACCCGCCTCGACCCCGCGCACCAGAGCGCCCTGTGGACGGCCGAGCCCGATGGCCTCAGCCACCTCCTTGTTGACCTGATCGATCT
>CANHGF010000392.1 GCA_947460065.1 Comamonadaceae bacterium | reverse complement strand
GGCAGGGGTTTGGCGCTGATCGCGGGCATGATGGTCACTGGTCCGGGCGAGCCGGCCAGCAGGGTGTAGCCGTCCGGCACCGCCTTGACCGCTTGTGTGGCGCCGATGATCCCGCCGGCTCCGGTGGGATTTTCGACCACGAAGCTCTGGCCCAGGCGCTTGCTCAACTCGGCAGCGGCGATCCGGGTGAGCACGTCGGTGGCACCACCAGCGGCAAAGGGCACCAGCACCCGCACCGGCTTGCTGGGATACTTGTCCTGGGCCATGGCAGGCAGTACCAACATGGCGGTGCTGGCCAGGGCGGTCAAAAGCGTCTTCATGCTGTCTCCTCTTGTAAAACTCGCCGGTCTGTGGACTCTCCTTTACGCGCGAGCCACCGATTTGGCGAATCTATCAACACCCCCCAAGGAGTGTTAGGGGTTTAGAGTGTTGTTTGCATAAGTGTTTCGTATGGCCCGGGCTTGCCGCCCTGAGCCGCATGACACGATGCGATAGTCGCAGTGGCAGCTCACACGCGAGCGCCATAGCTCGGGCGGACCATTTTTTTCTAGCCAGACATACGCAACGAGCGCTAATCCATGAATCAGCCTACCCATCCCAATGCGTCCGAGCCATTGCCGTAATGGTCTTTGCAGTGAAGTCGGCGCAGCCTGAGCGCGCTCGTCAGGGTGAGGCAGCGCCTGCCGGGCCACGGCTTGCCATCAAGAGACCTGCCCATCGGCTGGATACGTAATTCGCCCGGCTTTTGACGAACGTGAGAAGCACTGAGCTTGAGGGGCGGAGGTGGTTCCCTGTCGAGCACTCTCATACCCTCTGCGTTCAAAAACGGCTGATGCAAAAAAGTAGTCATAAAGCAAAAATCAGGATAAAGTCCAGACTGTCTAGATTAAAAAGGAGGCTGCCATGAACGCTTATCCTGAAATTGAGCCAGCTTCGGCCCCGTTTGTGGCCGAGCCCTTGCCACAGTGGCAACTGCAAGAAGCCAAGAACCGATTCAGCGCAGTGGTTAAGGCGGCGCAGGACCAGGCCCAGGTCGTGACCGTGCATGGCCAGGCTGCGGCCGTGGTGCTCTCGCCCAAGCGTTATGCCGCCTTGATGCAGGGGCAGGCGCCCCGCGATCTCCTCTCGCAGGCGCTGGCTTGTCCTGTTCTGGACGATGAAGATTCTCAGGTCTTCGCCCGTGACACCAGCGCCAACCCCGCACGGGAGCTGAGCTTTTGAACTGGCTGCTCGACACCTGCGTGCTCTCTGAGTACGCCAAGCACCAGCCGCACGCGGGTGTGCTCGCCTGGCTGGACGCGCAGCCAGAGGCTGGCTTGTTCATCTGCGAAGTGAGCTTGGCTGAAATCGCCAAAGGCATAGCCAAGCTCAGTGCCCGGCAGGGCGCCACTGACGCGCGCGTCACCCAGTTGCAGCTTTGGCAGGCGCGGCTGGGGCAGCGCTTTGAAGGCCGGACACTGCCGGTGAACGACGCCGTATGGCGGCTGTGGGCCGAGCTCAGCGCCAGCGCCGAACTCGATGGGCGGCCGCTATCGCCCATGGACGGCTTGATCATGGCCAGCGCGCTCAGCCGGGGCTTGGGGCTGGTCACCCGCAACACGGCGGACTTCGCCCGACATCCGCAGGTCTTCAACCCGTGGGCGGCATGAAAGCGCTGCGCCTGCATGCCGGCCCCCAGGCGCTGGCGCACATTCAAAGCCACGGCCTCGCACCTGCGGATGTGGCTGCCATTCCTGGTGCGGCGGGTGGCCCCAAGGGGCTGATCCTCGGCCCGCTCGATCGCTTCCTGTTCGGGCGATGGTTGCCCCAGTCCAGCCAGCCGATCGACCTGGTCGGCGCCTCCATCGGCGCCTGGCGCATGGCCACCGCCTGCCTGAACGACAGCGTGCAAGCCTTTGAACGGCTGGAGCGCGACTACATCGCACAACACTACGAGCTCGAGCCTGGGCGTAAGCGGCCGACGGCAGAGCAGGTTAGCCGGGAATTTGGCGCCAGCCTCGGCTCGTTCTACGGCGGGCGCATCGCCGAGGTGCTCAGCCACCCGCGTTACCGCCTGCATGTGATGACTTCGCGCGGCATCGGCATGCTGGCCCGCGAGCACCGCTGGCTCACGCCGCTGGGCTACGCCGGGGCCTATGCCACCAATGTGATGTCTCGGGGTCTGATGGACGCATGGCTAGAGCGGGTGGTGTTCTCATCGGGCGGCGACCAGCCACATCCCTTGCCCTTTGGCACGACTGACTACCGCACCCGCCAGGTGGCCTTGAGCGAGGTCAATTTCATGCCGGCAGTGCAAGCCAGTTGCTCGATTCCTTTTGTGCTGAAGGCGGTACACAACATCCATGGTGCACCGCGCGGCGCCTATTGGGACGGCGGCATCACCGACTACCACCTGCATCTGGATTACCGCAGCCCTCGATCTGGTCCGGGCATCGTGCTCTACCCGCATTTCCAGCGCCAGGTGGTGCCGGGCTGGCTGGACAAGGCCTTGAAGTGGCGGCATAAGAGCACGCCATTTCTGGACCGCATGCTGCTGCTCGCGCCCAACCCCGAGTGGGTCAAGACCCTGCCGAATGCCAAGCTGCCCGATCGCACCGACTTCACCCGCTATGCCGACGACCTGCCTGGGCGCATCCAGGCCTGGACCGCAGCGGCGCGGGCCAGCGAGCAACTGGCCGATGAATTTGCCCAGTGGCTGGCCCAACCCAATGCCCAGCAGGTGCAGCCCTTGTGATGGCCGAGTCCTCGCTCGTGGACTTTGTGCAAGAGCTGTTTGCGCCGCTCGGGCGCATCAGCGCGCGCCGCATGTTCAGCGGGCACGGGCTCTTTCATGAGGGCCTGATGTTTGGCCTGGTGTTTCAGGAGCAGCTCTACCTGAAGGTCGACACCCAGAGCCGGCCGCAGTTTGAAGCCGCCGACCTGCCGCCTTTTACCTATGCCCGCCAAGGCAAGGTGGTGGCGCTGTCTTTTCACCGCGCGCCCGACAGCGTGTTTGATGAGCCCGATCAGGCGCGGCACTGGGGCATGCTGGCGCTGACTGCGGCGCTGCGCGCTCAGGCGGCCAAACCGGCCAAAGCCGCGCGGGTTCAGCGCCGCGCAGCTTGATGCTCAGATGCGTTTGAAGTCGGGCTTGCGCTTTTCAAGCACGGCCCGCACCGCCTCTTGCGCCTGCGGCGTGGACTTGAT
>CANHGF010000391.1 GCA_947460065.1 Comamonadaceae bacterium | reverse complement strand
GTGAAGGCGTGCATGATGCCCCAGACGGTGCCAAACAGGCCCACATAGGGCGCGACCGAGCCGACCGTGACCAGAAAGGACAGATTGGCCTCGACCGCGTCGAGTTCTCGCTGGTAGCTCGCCCGCATGGCGCGGCGCGCGCCGTCGAGCAGGGTGGGTGCGTCGTTGACGCGGCGCTCGCGCAGCTTTTGAAATTCGCGCATGCCGCTGGCAAAGATGCGCTCCATCGGCCCGGTCTCTTTGGCATTGCGCAGGGCGGCGGCATACAGGTCGTTCAAGCTGGTACCCGACCAGAACTCCTTGTCGAAGGCATCGTTCTGGCTTTTGACCCGTTTGATCCGCAGCAGCTTGCTGAAGATGGTGGTCCAGCTGGCCAGAGACATGCCGATGAGGATCAGCACCACAGCCTTGACCACCCAACTGGCGTTGAGCAGGAGCGGGATGATGGACAGTTCGTGGTTCATGGGCTGGCTTGGAGTTGTTGTAAAACCAGGGCAGGGATGCGGCTGGGCTTGAGGCTGAGCGCGTCGACCCAGCCCAAGCGTATTGTCGCCTCACTCAGCACACTTTCATCGCTGATGAGCCGGGCTTGCTGTTGCAGGTGCAGACTGCCGCGGCCCACCTGGGTCAGGGCGGCGCTGACCAGCAACTCGTCGTCGAGCCGGGCCGGTCGGAGGTAGCGTACCTCTGTTTGGCTGACCACGAACATGCCGCCGCTGCTCAGGCGCAAGGCCTGCTGCGAAATGCCCAGCGAACGCAGCCATTCAGTGCGGGCGCGTTCGAAGTATTTGAGGTAGTTGGCGTAGAAGACGATGCCGCCGGCGTCGGTGTCTTCCCAGTACACCCTGACCGGCCATTCAAAGGCGGCGCGGTGGGCCTCAGCCAAGTACCGCCTCCAGGCGGGCGCTGGCCTGCTGCAACTGCTCCATGCTGCTGGCGGTGGAAAAGCGCAGGTAGCGATGAGGGTCGGCCTGGCCAAAGTCGCGCCCGGGTGTGACCACCACCCGCGCCTGCTGCATAAGCGCAAAAGCCAGGTCCCAGCTGCCGCCGGTGCCGTCGGGTCGGCCTGCGGGCAGCGCCAATTTTTCAATGGCCGAGCTGGCGTCGGCATAGGCGTAGAAGGCGCCGTCGGGGCGCACCGGTACATGCAGGCCCAGGCGCTCGAGCTCGGGCAAGAAATAGTCCCTGCGGGCTTTGAACTGGGCGCGCCGACGTTCATATTCGGCCAGGCTATCGGGCTCGAAGCAGGCCAGGGCTGCGTGCTGCGCCAGTGCGCTGGCGCAGATGAACAGGTTTTGCGCGAGCCGCTCGACCACCGGCACCAGCGCCGGTGGCAGCACCAGCCAGCCCAGGCGCCAGCCGGTCATGTTGAAGTATTTCGAGAAACTGTTGATGCTGATCACCGACTCGCCCAGCTCGCCCGGCAGGGCCAGTGCGCTGCGCCCGAACTGTTCTTCGTAGCTCAGGCCCAGGTAGATCTCGTCGATCATCGAAATGCCGCCGCGCTCGAGCACGAATTCATGCAGGCGCTTAAATTCGTCGGGCGCGATCGAGGTGCCGGTGGGGTTGGAGGGCGAGGCCAGTAACACGCCGCGGGTGGCCGGCCGCCAGGCCTCTTGTACGCTGGCCAGGGACAATGAAAACCGCTGGGCCGCGGTGGTGGGCAGCAGCACCGCCCGCCCCCCGGCGCTGCTGACGAAGTGCCGGTTGCAGGGGTAGCTCGGGTCGGGCATGAGGATCTCATCGCCCGCTTCGACCAGGGCCAGGCAGGCCAGTTGCAGCGCTGCCGAGGCGCCCGCAGTGATCACGATGCGCGAGGCCGGCACCTGGGCGGCAAAGCGCTGGGCATACCACTGGCTGATGCGCTCGCGCAAGGCCGTCAGTCCGAGCGCTGGCGTGTATTGGGTCTGCCCGTCTCGCAGGGCCCGCTCGGCCGCCTGCTGCACCAAGGGGGGCGCGGTGAAGTCGGGCTCTCCGATGTTGAGGTAGATCATCGGCGGCGCACCAGCGGGCCCCTGCTGTTCGAGCTGATGGGCGGCCTTGGCCACTTCCATCACATAGAAGGGATCAATGCGCTGCGCACGCTCGGTGATGCGGATCATGGGCGCCGGCCCACCTCCTGGGCGCGCAGCTGCGGGGCGAGTTGGTTGAGCACGCCATTGACCCATTTGTAGCCGTCGGTGCCGCCAAAGCCCTTGGCCAGCTCGATGCACTCATTGATGGCCACCCGCCAAGGCACGTCCATGCAATGGCGCAACTCATAAGCCCCGATCCACAGCACGCCATGCTCGATGGGCGAGACCTCGGTGAGCTTGCGGTCGATGTGGGGGGTGATCAGGGCATCGAGTTGCTCGCCCTCGCGGATGCAGCCGTGCAGCAGGGCGTCGAAATGGGCTGCGTCGGCCTTGTGAAAGCCGATCAGGTCGCGGGTGAAGCTGTCAATGTCTTCGGCCGGGTTGTGCCCCACCAGGTGTTGATAGAGAGCCTGCAGGGCAAATTCGCGGGCGCGTGTGCGGGCCGATTTGTCGCCGGCCTTGCGCGGCGCCGGCGCTCTGGGCGCGGTGGGGGCCGCAGCGCCGGGCTGATCGATGTCGGCAGGTGAGTTCATGGGGCCAGGCTTTGCAGCAGACGGGCCATTTCGATGGCCACCTTGGCCGCATCGCGGCCTTTTTCGTCCTGCCGGGCCAGGGCTTGCGGCAGGTCTTCGGTGGTCAAGATGGCGTTGGCGATCGGTAGGCGGTAATCGAGCGCCACCCGGGTGACGGCCGCACCGCTTTCGTTGGCCACCAGTTCGAAGTGATAGGTCTCGCCGCGAATGATGCAGCCCAGCGCAATGAGGGCGTCAAAGCCGCCGCGCTCGGCCAGCGCCTGCAAGGCGGTGGCCACTTCAAGCGCGCCGGGCACCTGCACATGGGTGATTTGCTCGACGCCGGCGGCCTTGAGCTCGCTCAGGCAGGCCTGGGCCAGGGCCTGGGTCACGCCCTCATTGAAGCGCGCCTGCACGATGCCGATGCGCAGGCCGCGCCCGTCGCTGGGCACCGAAGTCTGGCCTTTGTCTGTGGTTTGCATGGGTGTCTTTCAGGCCTTGATGTCGTCTTTGCTCAGATAGCCCACGATTTCCAGGCCGTAGCCGGCCATGCTGGGCATGCGGCGCGGGTTGCCCATCAGGCGCATCTTGCGCACGCCGCACTGCAGCAGAATTT
>CANHGF010000390.1 GCA_947460065.1 Comamonadaceae bacterium | reverse complement strand
CGCCAGCGTTGATCCCAGGGCGGCGATGCGCTGGCATAAATTTGACCCGAAGCTTGCACAAAACGGCGACGACCGGCCGGGGTAAGCCGGTAGTCGGAGCGCCGCCCCTGCACCACAGCCTCCAGCCAGTCGTCCTGCGCCAAACGAAATACCGCTGTGCGCACCAGCCGCTCGGACAGGCCCAGCGGTGCAAGCAGCTCGATCAGGCTGCCCAGCCAGACGCAGCCGCCACGCGTCAGTATGCCGTCACCGAACACGGAGACGATGATGGAGCCGGCCTGCCCCCTGCCCTGCGCCTTAAAGCGCTCAATACGGCCGCAGCTCGCGCACGGCTGCGCCTGCCCTGAGCCAGCGACCGCGTGCGAACAGGCCGCCGCCGGCGCGAGCAGCCGAGCCGCCTCAGCGCTCGTCATAACTGAAGACCACGGCCGGCGTCCTCGCCCGCGCCTGGCAGCTCAGCACAAAGCCTTTAGCCATCTCGTCAGCCTGCAAGGTGAAGTTGCGATCCATGCTGACCTCGCCTTCGAGCACCTTGCAGCGGCAGGTGCAGCACACCCCGCTCTTGCATGAATAGGGCAGGTCGAGCCCGGCCTCGAGCGCGGCATCGAGCAGCAACTGACCCGCGCGCACCGGCACCTCGTGGGCCTTGCCGTCGAGCACCACCTTGAAGTCCACCACCGACGCGCCGCTGTCGGTCTGGCCGGCCGCGTCAACCGCTGCCTGCACCCGCTGGGCCTGCTCGGTGCTGGTGGTAAAGCGCTCGCTGTGAATCCGGCTCTCGGGCACACCCACTTGCTTGAGCGCCGCTTCGGTGGCCTCGATCATGGCCTGCGGCCCGCACACAAACACCTCGTCCATGCTGGCAGCCGGCAGCAGGGCTGCCACGATCGCCTTGACCTTGTCCCCGTCGATGCGCCCCTGCAGCAGATCGACCTCCTGCGCCTGCCGCGACAGCACATGGATCATGGTGAAGCGGTCGGGGTAGCGGTCCTTGAGGTCTTGCAAGGCTTCGTTGAACATCACGCTGGCCATGCGGCGGTTGCCGTAGATCAGGCTGAACTTGCTCTGTGGCTGCTCTTCAAGGGTGCTGGCGGCGATCGAGAGCACCGGGGTGATGCCCGAGCCAGCGGCAAAGCCGACCCGATGGATGGCGCGCGGCCGGCGCACCGTAAAGCGCCCTTCGGGCGGCATCGCTGCCATCACATCGCCAGCGCGCACCTGCCCGGCGGCCCAGTTGGAAAACACCCCACCGGGCACCGGCCGTATGCCCACCTCGAGCTCGCCGGCGGCACGCAGGCGGCTGCGCGGGCTACTGATGGAGTAGGTGCGGCGGATGTCCTGGCCGTCAATGCGGGCCCGAAGGGTCAAAAACTGGCCGGGCTCGAAGGCGAAGACCTCGCGCTGCTCAGGCGGAATCTGAAAGGTAATGGCCACCGCGCCGCCCGCTTCTGGGCTGACGCGTTTGACCAACAGATCATGAAAGCGGGGTGTCGACATGGCAGGCGGGGCAGCGTCCAGTGGGCGCCGTCAATAGGGCTTGAAATAGTCAAAGGGCTCGCGGCAGCTCAGGCAGCGGTACAAAGCTTTGCAGGCGGTCGAGCCAAAGTGCGAAGTCTCCACCGTCTCCTGCGAGCCGCAGCGCGGGCAGGCCACCGCCGGCGCGGCCTCTTGGCGAGGCATGAAGCGCAGCACCCTCGCACCGGCAGGCTGCGCTGGCAGCGCCGCCGGCGGCGCAATGCCGTACTCATGCAGCTTCTGGCGGCCCTGCGGGCTGATCCAGTCGGTGCTCCAGGCTGGCGCGAGCTGGGTGAGGACCTCCACGGGCAGGTGGGCACCAGCCAGAACCGCCACAATGTCGTCGGCCATCTGCGTCATCGCGGGGCAGCCGCTATAGGTGGGCGTGATCACGACCTGCCAGGCCGCGCCGCTCCAGCGCAGCTCGCGCACCACGCCCAGATCGAGCAGGCTGATGACCGGAATCTCGGGATCACTGACTTGCTCGAGCAGCGCCCAAATGCGCGCACGCAGCTCATCGCTGCCGCCCGCCCCTGCGCTGACACCTGCGCTGACACCTGCGCTGACACCCTCGCTTGCACCCGCTGCGCTGCTTTGCAATGCAGCTTCAGCCGGCGTTTTCCAGGTGTGGGGAATACTCATGGCCAAGCGAGCTTCATCAGTACGGGCTACCACTGTGCGCCCGGGTGGGCGCGGGCCACGCTTTGCAGATCGGTGAGCAGGTAAGTCAGATGCTCGGAATGAATGCCCTGCTTGCCCTGGGTGATGTAGCCGGCCTGCTCTGCCGGTCGGACCAGGGTGGACTGCGCCAAGCCTTCGCTGACCAGCGCTTCAAAGTCCTCGGCCAGCTCAGCCCAGTTCAGGGCTATCCCCGCCGCCTGCACCTGCTGCTCCAGTTCGGTTTTGCTCCAGAACTCGCGGGTATAGGGCCACAGGTGATTGAGCGCGGCCTGCATGCGTGCGTGCGAGGTTTCGGTGCCGTCACCCAGCTTGACCAGCCAGTCGCGCGAGTGGCGCAGGTGGTAGGTCGCCTCCTTGAGCGACTTGGCCGCAATGGCGGCCAGATCAGCATCAGCGCACTGGGCCAGTTGATGCCACAGCGGCGCCATCAACGCACTGTAGATGAAGTTGCGGGTGATGGTGATGGCGTAGTCCATATCGGTATGGGCATGACCCACCAAGGGCCCGTACTGCGGCAACTCGAGCAGCGTGTAATTGCCAAACGCGGTGGCGTCGCGAAAGTAGGCATAGTCGTCCTCGGTCGCCCCATCGCCAGCACGGCTGGCCACCAGCGCGTAGAGCAGGCGGGCCTGGCCGATCAGATCGAGGCTGATATTGGCCTGCGCCAGATCTTCCTCGAGGATGGGGCCATGGCCGCACCACTGGGCGTTGCGCTGGCCCAGTACCAGCGCGTTGTCGGCCAGGTGCAGCAGGTAGGCGCTGGGAGCCCGCACGGTCTGGGCTACTGCGGCGTCCATCACATATGCCCCACTTCGTTAGGAATGTCGTAGAAGGTCGGGTGCCGATAGATCTTGTCGGCCGCCGGATCAAAAAGCTCGGCCTTGTCATCGGGCTGGCTGGCGGTAATCGCCTTGCTCGGTACCACCCAAATGCTGACCCCCTCCTGCCGGCGGGTGTAGACATCGCGGGCCATCACCAGCGCCTGCGCGGCATCGGCGGCGTGCAAGCTGCCGCAGTGCTTAT
>CANHGF010000389.1 GCA_947460065.1 Comamonadaceae bacterium | reverse complement strand
TGACCTGGTCTTCAAAGGCAAGGCGCAACCCAGTGGCTACACCGAGCCTTTGCTGCACGCATGGCGCCTGAAGGTCAAAGCGGCCTGAACACGCTGGCGTCGGACGCGGTCTGACACTTGAAGAAGCGGCTCCTTCGGGAGCCGTTTTGCTTTGCGTCATGCTCTGCGGTGACGGGCATGCCTGAAAATAGGGCTTTGTGGAGGGCGCGATGCGCTGGATTGACCGGATTCCCAAATGGTTGTTGGTGGTCGTGGCCATTTACTTGGCTGGAGCCCCCTTTGTGCCCGAGCCGCACTTGACCGAAAAATGGCGCATGCTGTTGGACGGCACTTTGAGCAAACCCATCGACATCTTTGATTTCTTGTTGCACACCATGCCCATGGTGGTGCTGGCCATTCGGATGGTGCGTGACGCGCAGCGCCGCCGCCAGGGCAAGGACTGAGCGCCAACGCCATGACGCAGCCTGCCCTTGACCCTTGACCCTTGCCGCTGCACCTTGAGTGGGCAGTTGGTGGCTTCGGCGCAGGGCCATGTCGGCTCTGTTGCCGCCGACCTGCGAATGCCTACCCATAATTTGTAGCTTCAGCTTGGATATTTCCGGTATCAGCACATGCCGTATTTCCCCTAGACTGGCAGGTCAGTCCAACAAGCCCCTAGGGCGACAAGGAGGCAAGGCATGACCTGGCAAACGCACGAAATCACGAACCAGTTCGACGAACTGCAAAACTACAAGTTGTTGGCCACAGACACACCTTTGCGTGAAGCCTTGGCACGGGCCGGCGCTGATGACTTTGTGTCGCAGCTGGACAGCTATGGCACCAAGCTGGGCCAAGCCGATACTTATGCCTTGGCCGATCAAGCCAACCGCTACACGCCTGAGCTGAAAACTTTCGACGCCCGGGGCCGCCGTGTGGACCGGGTCGAGTTTCACCCCAGCTGGCACCAGTTGATGGCGCTGTACCGTGGGCAAAACCTGATCGCCATGCCCTTTGCCGATGAGCGCCCGGGGCGCTGGTCGGCCTGGGCTGCAGGCTTTTACCTGCATGGGCAGGTGGAGGCCGGCACGCTGTGCCCCGCCACCATGACGCAGGCGGCCATTCCCTTGATTCAGCGTGAACCCGCCCTGTGGGCGGCCCTGAAGGACCAGCTGCTCAGCCCCGAATACGACGAACGCGATGTGCTGCTGGCCGACAAAAAGTCCATGTGGGTCGGCATGGGCATGACCGAAAAACAAGGCGGCTCCGATGTGCGCGCCAACACCACTACCGCCACACCCACCGGCCAGGGCGAACGCGAGTTCACCCTGCGTGGGCACAAGTGGTTTTTTTCGGCGCCCATGTGCGACGCTCACTTGGTGGTAGCGCGCACCGCTGACGGCGGCCCCAGCTGCTTTTTCGTGCCGCGCTGGCGGCCTGACGGCAGCAAAAACCCGATTGAAATCCAGCGGCTCAAGAACAAGGTGGGCAACCGCAGCAATTCCAGCAGCGAAGTCGAATTCAAGGACGCACACGGCATCCTGATGGGTGAGCCGGGGCGCGGCATTCCCACCATCATCGAGATGGCCACCTACACCCGCCTGAACTGCGTGGTCGGCAGCGCCGCCATGGTGCGCCAGGGTTTGGTGCAAGGCCTGGCCTATGCCCGCCAGCGCAAGGCCTTTGGCCGCTTGCTCATCGACCAGCCGCTGATGCGCGCGGTGCTGACCGATCTGGCGCTGGAAAACGAAGCCAATATGGTCCTGATGATGCGTCTGGCGCAGGCTTATGAACGCGATGACAGCCCGCTTGAAAAAGCCTGGAAGCGCGTGATGACGCCCGCTGCCAAGTTCTGGGTCTGCAAGCGTGCGGTGGAACTGACGGGCGAGATCATGGAAATCTTTGGCGGCAACGGCTATATGGACGAGGGCGTCATGGGTCGCCTGTTTCGGGAAGCCCCGGTCAATTCGATCTGGGAAGGCTCGGGCAACGTGATGTGCCTGGACGTGATGCGGGCCATCGGCAAGGAGCCCGATCTGGCCCACGCCCTGCTGCAAGACCTGAGCCAGGGCCTGGGTGACGATGCCCGCTTGGTGGCCGCCCAACAAAGCCTGCAGGCCATGCTGCGCGAGCCCCCCGACCAACTCGAAGCCCTGGGTCGCCGCTTTGCTGAGCGCCTGGTGCTGCTGGCCCAGGCCAGCTTGCTGCGCCGCCATGCGCCCACAGCGGTGGCCGATGCTTTCATCGACACACGCATGGACCCGCAATGGGGCCGTGTGGTGGGCAGTATCGACACCCGTTTGCTGGCGGTGGATGTGATCTTGCAACGCGCTTATCCGAACTGAGGCATGCCCATGACAAACTCCGAAGTTCAGGTGACCCGGCAGGGCCCGGTCACCCTCGTCACGATCGACCGCCTGCAGGCCCGCAATGCGGTAGACCGCGTGACGGCGCAGCAACTGGCCGATGCCTTTCGCGACTTTGACGCTGACCCGGATGCTGCCGTGGCCGTTTTGCATGGCGCGCATGGTACCTTTTGTGCCGGAGCCGACCTCAAGGCGCTGAACGACGACGAGCGCCGCAACCGCCTGGAGCCGCAGGGCGACGGCCCGATGGGGCCTTCGCGCATGCTGCTGTCCAAGCCCGTGATCGCGGCCATCGGTGGGCATGCGGTGGCCGGTGGGTTGGAGCTGGCCTTGTGGTGCGATATGCGCATCGTGGAGCGCTCGGCCGTGATGGGTGTGTTTTGCCGCCGGTTTGGCGTGCCCCTGATCGACGGCGGCACCGTGCGCCTGCCCCGGTTGATCGGCTTGTCGCGAGCGCTGGATTTGATCCTCACGGGCCGTGCCGTGGGCGCAGACGAAGCCTTGGCCATGGGACTGGCCAACCGCGTGGTGGATGACGGGCAGGCCTTGCAGGCAGCAATCGAGCTGGCACAGCAACTCGCGGCCTTGCCCCAGACCTGCCTGCGCAACGACCGCCGTTCGGCGTATGAGCAATTCGGTATGGGCCTGGATGAAGCGCTGGCCCACGAATTTGCGCTGGGCCTGCAAACCCTGGCCAGCGGCGAGGCGTCTCGAGGTGCCAGGCTGTTCGCGTCGGGTGTCGGGCGAAGCGGTCAAGGCCTGAACGAGGTAGGCCCTGAATCGTAAGGCGTGGACATGGTCAGGCCCATGTCGGGGTCTTCGACCACCGACCTGCAAATTCCGGTGCCCTTGTAGGTCGGCACTCGCAGAGTCCGACGTTTGA
>CANHGF010000388.1 GCA_947460065.1 Comamonadaceae bacterium | reverse complement strand
GGAATTCACCCCGACGGCACTTTCGCCACAGAGTTGCGGATGAGAACGGGAGTACTGCTCCGACCAGTTGTCGCAGTCGTATGAATGCGCTGTCTGGTAGCTGCTCAAAGGCGATGGGTGATTTCGGTTGATGCATCTTGCTGCTCCGTGGCAGTAATGGATGCAACCGAGGTTAAGGGCTCAGAGTTTGGGCCTCAAGACTGCATTTATTTTTACTTACGCTTCCGCCAATGAGCTTCAAGGTAGCGCCTGACATCTCGCGCACCGAGTCTGGGCATCAGGTCAAAAAGAAAAGCCTCAAAGTTGGTTTGCTTTGCAGTCGCGGTCTTCCATGAGAAGGTCGCTGGCTCTTGTGCGTAACGGCCCCACAGGATGAAGAGTCTTGAAACGAGGCGCTCGATTTCCGGCCGCTTGGGGCGGCCTGCTGAAGGGTGACCTGTGAACAGTCGCTTGACTTTTCGCCGTTGCGCCTTCTGCTGTTGGATGGCTTCTCCGACAAGGATACTCGGTACCCGTTTGCCAGACACTGGGTCGATCACATACCGTCGCTGCATCGCGTAATAGTCCCGGATGGCTCGACGGAACAACTTACGTGCTTCGCTGCGGGTCTGAGCCGGGAAATCCGAGTTGTACTGCCCAAAAAATTTATCGGGTGACAACATCAGGGCCGCTTCCTGAGCTGAGTCACATTGGCGGTGCTTGCTACGGATGGCCGGTCAAGGAACGTCGCCCAGTCATTCATCAGGTGTCGGCGCTTTTCGAGCAGGGCAATGCGCTGGCCCGGCTTAACAGCTAAGCGCATGGGCGGACGACCTTGAACCGCATTGAGCTCAATTTGCTCAAGGAGATCGGCCTTGCCTTGACCCTGGGTGACGGTGACGATGATTTTTTGTGACATTACGATATCTTTACCAGCTGTAAGCGGCGCTCACCCACAGGCGCGAGCCGGTGCGTGAACCATCCTGATTGATGCCTGCGGTCGACGGACTGGGATGGTTTCCCAGGGGGCGAGCGGCTGTGAGTTGCAACTGCAGACCGACGGGTGTGATCCAGTTGATGGAGGCTCCCACGCCCTCGAGCGTGTACCGGTTGGGCGCATCACCGAGAAGGCTTTGACCCGATGGGGAGAGCGCTTGTGAATAGACCCGGATTGCACCCCGGTCATAAAAGCCAACAAAGGACAAACGGTCTGAGGCGCGTTGACGCAACTCAAGATTGATGACCCTGCCGCTCGAGCCGCTGGCTTCGTTGCTGGGGTAGGCCCGCACACCCGAAGTTCCGCCCAGGCTGAAGCGCTCGCCAGAATCGAGGTTGCGGCCCGCCTGTTGTAGGGAGGCCGCAGCGAAGAACGTCAGGTCGCCGGTCAGCACCTGTTGACGGCTCAACTGGAGCGCCCACTTGCTGAAGTTCCCCGCCGTGCGCGCCGACTGCGCGTCGCTCGCCTGGTTGGGCGACCCCGACAGGTCCACCCGTCCGGAGGTCAGTGTAAGGACAGCAGAGTTGGCGCCCCCGCCTGCGAAACGGTCAAAGCCAGTGGCCGACAGCTCGATCTGCATATTGCGGCTGGCATAGTCTGAGCTCAGGGAGCCGCTGGCGAAATTTTCCATTCGCTTTTCTTCCACCGCCACCTTGCCACTGAGGTTGAACTCACGCCCCCTGATCAAGGGCCAAGTCATTGCCGCACCCGCGCTGGCCGATTGACCCTGGGCTGACAGGGCTTTGAGCTCGGGGCTGATCACGCGGTAGTCGACGCCGGTAACCCAGGCCTGTGCCCGCAGACCCGAGGCGGTCAAGGGCCAGCCGTAGGCGGCGCGCGCGTATCGGCTCCCACGCGTGGCCAAGGCCGTCAGTTGAAATTGATCGCCGATGCCCAAGGGGCTCACCACCCCCAATTGCGCAAGGAGCTTTTCCTGCCCGACGGCCCGCCCCCCGGTGTTATCCATTTGAACCAGGGCGCTCGTCGGGTTCTCGTCGGCCACTTCAAGCAGTAACTGAGTTTCGGCTGTCCCGGTGCCAGCGGCCAGGCTGCCGGTAACGGCCACGCCGGGCAGGTCGTCCATGAGCAGCAGCGCCCGATTCATGGCATGCAGATCGAGCAAATCACCTTTGCGAAGGTGGGCATCCACAATGTCCAGCAGGCGCTGCGCCTGAACCTGCTTGGAGGGGGCCCCGATGATCTGGGCGCCAGCAAAGCGAGCTTCGAGGATGTCGATCGTCACCACGCCGTCCGTGATGTCCTGACGCGCCACGGTTGCCATCGCGAGGCGGCCAGCGGCTTCATAAACTGAGGTGACCTTTTGCGTGATGGACTGCACACCGGGCAGGTCCAGAGGCGTTCCGATCCAGGCTGCAAGGGCGCGCTGCAGCGTTTCGTCTGCCACGAAGGCATTGCCTCTGTACTTCACGGCCTTGAGCACCACCGTCGTCGCACCAGGCCGAGGCGCAGGCGGCCGATCAAGGGCCGCAGGGGGTGCCTGGGGTGCGGGTGCGTCCTGACGGGTGCGCTCGATATCGCGCTGCACGCTGCCGGCATCGGTCGCGCTTTGGCTCATGGCCAAGGCAGGCCAGAACAAGCCCAAGGCAGCGAGCAACAGGCTGTTTCTCACGGGGCCAAGTGCTGGGCTCATGCCTGCGCGGCGAACTGAGGTTCCCGTGGGGGCATGAGCGGTTCCGGCTGGGCCGCACAAGCCGGCAAGGTCGCAGGGGGCCGATGCCAAAGCTTTGGCATGCACGGCCGATAACGCGCAACTGGGGGATTTCATCAGAGCTTGCCCTCTTCGGAGATTTGGAAAACAACCCGCTGGTTTCCGGTACGCAGCACCAGTTGGATGGGCAACCCGCCTTCTGGAACCGCGCCCAATACGATGGCCTTTTCATCGCGCGAATACCGAATCCAGGCGGGCAACTGCTGGCCGTTAGACAGCGTCATATTTGTCGAGGTGTCCACCGAGGTCACGACTTCAGCAGGCAGTTGAACAATCAGCCCTGAACTGGTGGTGGTCGAGCCGGCCGGAACGGTGACAGCCACTAGCCCCGAGACGGTGGTGCTCGGCCTCTCAACAACCGCCACGCGAACACCCCGGCTGCCAGCGGCGCCAGCCGCCCCGCCACCAGCATCGGAACTCGATGAACTTGCTGAGCCACCTGAAGACTCAGAAGCCGAGCTCGACCCAGACGTAGAGGCCTCTGACGCCGCTGCGGGTGCCGCTGCGGGTGCTGCTGCGGGTGCCGCTGCGGG
>CANHGF010000387.1 GCA_947460065.1 Comamonadaceae bacterium | reverse complement strand
CTGCACGCCGATGCGCCCGCGGGTAACACGCCCCGAAGCGCGCAGTTGGTCGGCTACCCGCACCGCCTCGTCGATTGGGATGGCGAAGGAGATGCCCTGAAAGCCGCCGGAGCGCGAGTAGATCTGGCTGTTGATACCGATCACCTCGCCGCGCATATTGATGAGCGGGCCGCCCGAGTTACCTGGGTTGATGGCCACATCGGTCTGAATGAAGGGCAGGTAGTCGCCAGTATCGCGTTGCTTGGCACTGACAATGCCCGCGGTGACAGTGTTTTCAAGGCCGAAGGGCGAACCGATGGCCATCACCCACTCGCCCACCCGCACCCGAGCCGCATCGCCGAGCTTGACGGCCGGCAAACCGGTGGCTTCAATCTTGACCACCGCCACATCGGTGCGGCGGTCGCTGCCGATAATGCGCGCCTTGAACTCGCGCTTGTCGGTCAGGGTGACGATGACATCGTCCGCACCTTCGACCACATGCGCGTTGGTCATGACGAAGCCATCGGCAGAGACGATGAAGCCCGAGCCCACGCCGCGCGGGGTCTCCTCCTCATTGCGATCTGGCCGCTGACCGCGAGGCGCATTGGGCGGCAGGGGAATGCCAAAGCGGCGGAAGAACTCGAGCATCTGCTCGTCCTGGCTGCCTGAGCCGGCAGCGCCCCGGCTGCGCTCAACCGTGCGGATATTGACCACCGAAGGCCCGACCTGCTCGACCAACTCTGTGAAGTCAGGCAAACCTCTCATCTGGGCCAAGGCCGGAGGCACAGCGAACACCCAGGCCAATAACAAGGCACCGAACACGGCCTGCGTGCGGGCGCGTATTCCTTCAAATATGAACATCGTCAAGCTACTCCCTGAACAACAGCGCCAGATTGGACGCTGGCAAACCACAGCTATTGTGGAACGGTCCCTACCGTAAGGCAAACAGGCCAACCCAGTGCGACATGGGGACTTCAGGGTTGACTTCAAGATACCCGATAAAAACACCGGCTCACGGACGCGGAGAACCGGACTCCATGCCTAGCGCCCCGGCCGGAGGCCGGCCGTACAAGGCCAGGCGCAGCCCATGCCAGGCTGTCGGGTTCGATCTTGCTTCCAGCCACAAGGTCCAGCCGGCACCGGCCGAATTGCGGGTGCGCGCAATGACGACTCCTTGCAGATCAAGGACGATCTGTGGCCACTTCAGGTAGACGCCTGCTGGATAGGCCCTGCTGGTCCACAGCCACTGCTCGCCATCCCAGCTGAGCTCGCCGGCGGGTATGCGGCGCCAATACAGGAGCAGCCCGGGAGTGGCTAGCGCTACAGAGCCCAGGCCCCACCACGGCGCGCTGTCGCCAGAGCCAGCCGCCTGCAGCCAGGCCAGATTCAAGGCCGCTGCCAAGGCCCAGACCGCCGCCAGCAACACGGTCACGGCCCGGCCACGTTCGACCGGATAGCTGACGGAAGGAGCCCGACTCATAGGCGCACAAGCAAAGCGCGCTTTCGGCAACCGGGTGCCGGCAAGATCACAGGCGCTTGAACACCAGCGAGCCGTTGGTGCCACCGAAACCGAAGTTGTTCTTCAAGGCCACCGAAATCTTGGCGTCGCGGGCAACGTTGGCACAGTAGTCCAGATCACACTCGGGATCTGGGTTGACCAAATTGATGGTCGGCGGGATCTGCTGGTGGTGCAAGGCCAGCACGGTAAACACCGACTCGATGCCACCGGCGCCACCGAGCAGGTGACCGGTCATGGACTTGGTCGAGCTGACGATGACGCGCCGCGCGTGCTCGCCCAGGGCTGCCTTAATGGCATTGGTTTCATTGACATCGCCCAGCGGCGTAGAGGTGCCGTGGGCATTGAGGTAGTCGATCTGATCGGCCGCAACACCGGCGTTGCGCATGGCGCCCAGCATGGCCCGGCGCGGGCCATCCATATTGGGAGCGGTCATGTGGCCGGCATCGGCGCTCATGCCGTAGCCGGCCAGTTCGGCGTAGATGCGGGCGCCACGGGCCTTGGCATGCTCGTACTCCTCGAGCACCATCACGCCTGCGCCCTCGCCCAGCACAAAGCCGTCCCGATCCTTGTCCCAGGGACGCGAGGCGGCCGCTGGATCGTCGTTGCGGGTGGACAGGGCGCGCATGGCAGCAAAACCACCCACGCCAAGCGGGGAGACGGTGGATTCGGCACCGCCAGCGACCACCACATCGGCGTCGCCGTATTCAATGATGCGCCCAGCCTCGCCTATGCTGTGCAAGCCAGTGGTGCAGGCGGTAACCACCGCCAGGTTTGGGCCCTTGAAGCCAAAGCGCATGGACACATGGCCCGAGATCATATTGATGATCGAAGCCGGCACGAAAAACGGCGAGATGCGCCGCGGCCCCCGGTTGGTGTATTCAGTATGGGTTTCCTCGATCATCGGCAGCCCGCCGATGCCCGAGCCGATCACCACGCCTATGCGGGTCGCCGCCTCTTCGCCCAGTGCGTCGCCGACGGCCAAACCAGCATCGCGCACCGCCTGGTCGGCGGCAGCGATCCCGTAATGGATGAAGGTGTCCATGGTGCGCGCCTCTTTGGCGCTGATGTAGGACTCCAGATCGAAGTTCTTGACCTCGCCGGCAATCTTGCAGGCCATGGCCGAAGCGTCAAACTTCGTGATGGCGGTGATGCCCGAGCGGCCGGCAAGCAAAGCCGACCAAGACTCAGCGACGGTGTTGCCCACCGGACTGATGCAACCCAAACCCGTGACAACAACGCGGCGACGACTCATGCGCAGATCCTGAAAGAAAGCCCGGGCGGGCCGCCTGGCCTCGCGCGGGCTGAAGAAATCAAAAAGCCGCTCAGGCTTTTTGGTGGGTGGTGGCGTAGTCGATCGCGTTTTGCACCGTGGTGATCTTCTCGGCGTCCTCGTCGGGAATCTCGATGCCGAACTCGTCTTCGAGGGCCATCACCAGCTCCACGGTGTCAAGGGAGTCTGCGCCGAGGTCGGCCACAAACGCCTTCTCACCGCTGACCTGGCTCTCTTCGACGCCAAGCTGCTCGGCGATGATTTTCTTAACACGTGCTTCGATGTCGCTCATAAATCCCTCGTAGGGTTGTGAAATAAAACCTGATTTTAGCCATGGCGCCCGCATGACGCTGCGGGCCGTCCGGCTGGCCGAACTTTACATGTACATGCCGCCGTTGACATGAATTTCCTGACCGGTCACGTAACCGGCGCGGCCGCTGGCCAAATAGGACACCGCGTGGGCGATGTCCTCGGGCTTG
>CANHGF010000386.1 GCA_947460065.1 Comamonadaceae bacterium | reverse complement strand
TACAACTCTTTCCCTGCACGCCCTTGACCTTGAGCTTGCCGCTGAGGGTGCCGCGGCGACATGATCAAGAACGGCCGCCGCGGCACCCTCAGCGGCAAGCTCAAGGTCAAGGGCGTGCAGGGCCACATCGCCTACCCCCACCTGGCGCGTAACCCCATCCATCAGTTTGCGCCGGCCCTGGCTGAGCTGGCGGCCACCGAATGGGACCGCGGCAACCAACACTTTCCGCCCACCAGCTGGCAGGTCTCCAACATCCATGGCGGCACCGGCGCGGGCAATGTCATCCCGGGCGAACTGGTGGTGGATTTCAACTTTCGCTTTTCGACCGAGTCGACCGCCGAGGGCCTCAAGCAGCGGCTGGTCGCCGTGCTGCAGCGCCACGGCCTGGAGCACGAGCTGAGCTGGACCCTCGGCGGTGAGCCCTTTCTCACGCCCCAGGGCAGCCTGGTTGAGGCCATGCGCACTGCCATAGAGGCACGCACCGGCGTGAGCGCTGAACTGTCGACCACGGGCGGTACCAGCGACGGCCGCTTTATTGCGCGCATCTGCGAGCAGGTGGTGGAGTTCGGCCCGATCAATGCCAGCATCCACAAAATCGACGAACATGTGAACCAGGCCGACATCGAGCCGCTCAAGGACATCTACAAAGGCGTCCTTGAACGCTTGGCCGGCGCATGAGCGCCAGTCAACTGCTGCCGCTGGTTGAGGAAGTGGCCGCCGAGCTGCGCGTTGCTGGTATCGATGCCCGCAACGGCCTGGGCCAGGGCACTTTAGAGCCCTTTGACGAGGCCGCCTGGCTGGTGCTGTGGGCGCTGGCGCTACCGCTGTCAACAGATCTGAACCTTGCTGCATCGCGCCCAATCAGCGCCGAGGAGCGCAGCCGGGTGCAAGCCCTGGTGCATCGGCGCATCCAGGAGCGCCAGCCCACCGCCTACCTCACCGGCCAGGCCTGGTTGTGCGGCCTGCCGTTTTATGTCGACAAGCGCAGCATCATCCCGCGCTCCTTCATTGCCGAGCTGATGAGCGATGCCTCGCTGGACGTTTGGCTGAGCGAGCAAACCTGCCGGGTGCTCGACCTGTGCACCGGCAACGGCAGCTTGGCCATCATCGCCGCCCTCACCTACCCGCAGGTGCAGGTCGATGCGGCCGACATCTGCGAGCAGGCGCTGCAGGTGGCGCGCATCAATGTCGACCAGCACGAATTGCAGCAGCGGGTGCAGCTGATTCAATCGGACGGACTGAGCGCCTGCCCCGGCCCTTATGACCTGATTGTGTGCAACCCGCCTTATGTCAATGCCCAGAGCATGGCCGCCCTGCCCGCTGAATTTCGGGCCGAGCCGGCGCTGGCGCTGGCTGGTGGCGAAGACGGCATGGACTTCATCCGTCAACTGCTGCCCCAAGTGGCCAGCCGCATGAGCGAGCAGGCGGTGCTGGTGCTGGAGATCGGCCACGAGCGGGCCCATTTCGAGCGCGCCTTCCCCCATTTGGCGCCGGTCTGGCTTAGCACCAGCGCCGGTGGCGATCAGGTACTGCTGCTCGAGCGCGATCAACTGAGCTAAGTTTTCCCCCATGATTATTCTCAAGAACGTGGTCCTGCGCCGCGGTGCCAAGGTGCTGCTCAATGGTGCCAGCACCACCATCAACCCGGGCGAAAAAGTCGGCCTGGTCGGCCGCAATGGCGCGGGCAAATCCACCGTGTTTGCCCTGCTCAACCGCAGCTTGCACGAGGACGGCGGCGATCTGAGCATGCCGGCCGCCTGGCGCATGGCCCAGGTGGCCCAGGACATGCCCGAAACCAGCCAGGGCGCGACCGACTTCGTCATCGAAGGCGATACCCACTTGGTGGCGGCACAGGCCGAGGTGCAGGCCGCCAACGACAGCGGCGACGGCGAACGCATGGCCCATGCCTATATGGCGCTGTACGACGCCGGCGAGCACGACGCCCGCTCCAGGGCGCAGGCCTTGATCCTTGGCCTGGGCTTTGCGGTGGCCGAACTCGACCAGCCGGTTGACAGCTTTTCTGGTGGCTGGCGCATGCGACTGCAACTGGCGCGGGCACTGATGTGCCCATCCGATCTGCTGCTGCTCGACGAGCCCACCAACCACTTGGACCTCGACGCCCTGGTCTGGCTCGAAGCCTGGCTGCAGCGCTATGCCGGCACCATGATCGTCATCAGCCATGACCGTGAATTTTTGGATGCGGTGACCCAGGTCACCTTGCACATCGACGGAGCCCAGCTCAATCGCTACAGCGGCAACTATTCCAGCTTCGAAGAGCAGCGCGCTGAAAAAATGAGTCTGCAACAGGCTGCGTTTTCCAAGCAGCAAGACAAGATCGCCCACCTGCAGAAATTCATCAGCCGCTTCAAAGCCCAAGCCAGCAAGGCCAAGCAGGCCCAAAGCCGGGTCAAGGCACTGGAGCGCATGGAGAAAATTGCGCCGCTGCTGGCCGAGGCAGATTTCAGCTTCGAGTTCCGACCACCGGCCAGCCTGCCCAACCCCATGCTCAGCCTGCAAGATGTCAGCGTTGGCTACCCATCACCCGAGGGCGATCCCACCGTGATCGTGCGCGGCATCAACCGCTCGGTGCTGGCTGGCCAGCGCATCGGCATCCTGGGTGCCAACGGTCAGGGTAAGTCCACCCTGGTCAAGACCATCGCCGGCACACTGGCCCCCACCAGCGGCGAGCTCATCGAAGGCAAAGGCCTGAACATTGGCTACTTTGCCCAGCAAGAGCTCGACGTGCTCAAGCCGGCCGACAACCCGCTCGAGCACATGATCGCCCTGGCCAAAGCGGTCAGTGCCAGCGGCAAGCTGTCGGGCCAGGAAACCCGCGAGCAGGAGCTGCGCAACTTCCTGGGTATGTTCAATTTCAGTGGTGACATGGTCAAGCAAACGGTGGGCAGCATGAGCGGCGGGGAGAAAGCCCGCCTGGTTCTGTGCATGCTGGTCTGGCAGCGCCCCAACCTCTTGCTGCTTGACGAGCCGACCAACCACCTGGATCTGGCCACCCGCGAGGCCTTGTCGGTCGCGCTCAATGAGTTTGAAGGCACGGTCATGCTGGTCAGCCACGACCGAGCGCTGCTGCGCGCGATCTGCGACGAGTTCTGGCTGGTCTCGCGCGGCGGGGTGTCGCCCTTCGACGGCGACCTCGACGACTACCAGCGTTACCTGCTCGAAGAGGCCAAACGCCAGCGCGAACAGGCCCGTGCTGCAAGTGCTGCAAGTGCTGCAAGTGCTGCAAGTGC
>CANHGF010000385.1 GCA_947460065.1 Comamonadaceae bacterium | reverse complement strand
CACCATGGGCGCGCCATGCCGCGCATAGCCTATCGCATAGGCCAGAATATCGCGCGGCTTCCAGGTGCCGTGATCACGCAGCATCAGCATCCAGGCGTCAAAGGCGCCGGGGATGGGGGCGCAGAGAAAGCCGGTGCCGGGCATGATGCTCTGCCCCAGCTTGCCCTTCACGTGATCGATGGTCAGGCCGGCAGGTGCCGGGCCCTGGCCGCAGATCACGCTTTGCGCCCCCGTGGCGGCGGAATGCAGGATGATGGGCGCATCGCCGCCCGGGCCATTGAGATGCGGCTCGACGATTTGCAGGGTGAAGCCGGCGGCGGCGGCGGCATCGAAGGCATTGCCGCCGCGCTCCAGCACCGCCATGCCCACCTGGCTCGCGATCCAATGCGTGGTGGCGACGACGCCGAAGGTGCCGGCGATTTCCGGCCTGGTGGTGAACATCATTGTCTTGCGGGCTCCCCTTGCGTGGATGCGATAGGTGCAGGCATCCCATCGCCGGTCAATCTGGGGTGCGACATGCTGGTGGCGGTGGTGGGGCCTTCGGGCGCGGGAAAGGACACGGTGCCTGCCTTGCAGGGTGATCTCGTGCACAAACACCAGCACGATGCCGCTGTAGCTCACAGCCATGCCCAGCGCCTGCGCACGCGAAATCGAGCGCTTGTAAAGCGCCAGCCCGAGCAGCATCACCATAGTGGGGCTCAGGTAGAGAATCAGCCGTTCCAGCGAGGCGGAGATGTAGAGCAGACCCAAAAAATCCAGAAAGCTCGACAGGTAATAGCCGCTCATGCCCAGCAGCGTCACGCCAAGCAGGTCGCGTGCTTGCAGTGCTGGCTTGCCGCGCCCCGACCACCACGCCATGGCCAGGAAAAACGGCAGGGCGAACAACATCCGGTACATGATCAGGGTGACCGAGTCCACGCCGTAGCGGTAGGCCAGCTTGATGATGATGGCCTTGCCACTGAAGGCGATCGCCCCCACGATGGCCAGGCTCAGGCCTGCGGCCCGGCGCGGGTTCGCCGATTCAGGCCGCGCAGCGCCGGCCGGCACTGGCGCCTGACTCACGCTCAAAAGCCCACCGCCTGCCCGTCGCGGCGCGGGTCGCTGGCGGCCAGATAGCCCTCAACCGCCGGATCACCCATGCGCCAAATGAACTGGCCGGCGCCGAAGTCCTGGTAAGAATCGTTGATGACTTCGGGCTGGTGGCCCAGCTCCTGCAGGCCCTGCACCGTCTGGGGCGCCATGGTGCCCTCGGCATTGATGCTCAGGCCCGCGTTGTAGCGCCAACGCGGCGCGTCACACGCGGTCTGCGGGTTCTGTCCGTGGTCCAGCATACGCACCAGGGTCTGCATATGGCCTTGCGGCTGCATATTGCCGCCCATCACGCCATAGCTCATGACCGGCTGGCCCGCCTGGGTGAGGAAGGCCGGGATGATGGTGTGGAAGGGGCGCTTGCCCGGCGCCACCAGATTGGCACGGTTGGCTGCAGCCGGGTCGGTGGAAAAGCCGTGGCCGCGGTTTTGCAGGCTGATGCCGAAGCTCGGCTCAACCACGCCCGAGCCAAAGCCCATGTAGTTGCTCTGGATGAAGCTGACCATCATGCCGCTTTCGTCGGCGGCGCTCAGGTAGATGGTGCCGCCCTTGACCGGGTTGCCGGCCTGAAAGTCCTGCGCGCGCTTGGGGTCGATCAACTTGGCGCGGCTGGCCAGATACGCGTCGTCGAGCATCTGCTCGGGCGTGATATCCATGCAGCGCGGATCTGCCACATAACGGTAGACGTCGGCAAAGGCCAGCTTCATGGCCTCGATCTGCAAATGCTGTGCGGCCACGCCATCGACCGGCAGGCTGGCCAGGTCAAAGTGCGAGACGATACCCAGCGCGATCAAGGCCGCGATACCTTGCCCGTTGGGCGGGATCTCGTGCAGGGTATAGCCCCGGTAGCTCTTGGCGATCGGCTCGACCCACTCGGGCCGGTAGTCGGCCAGATCACGCGCGGTCAAGCTGCCACCGTGCTCGGCTGAGAACTTTTCTAACGCCTGCGCGATCTCACCACAGTAGAACGCCTGGCCTCGGCTTTGCGCAATGGCTTTGAGGCCGCGCGCTGCGGCCGCAAAGCGAAACAGCTCGCCCACCTGCGGCGCCCGCCCCCAGGGCAGAAAGTTCTGCGCAAACCCGGGCAGCGACTGCAGTTCAGCGGTCGCAGCCAGCCATTTTTGCTGCACCACCACCGGCACCAAATAGCCGCGCTCGGCAATCTCAATGGCAGGTTCGAGCAGGTCGGCAAAGGGCAGCTTGCCAAAGCGTTCCGACAGCGCCACCCAAGCTGCCACCGCACCGGGCACGGTGACCGCATCAAAGCCGCGCTTGGGCGGGGTCTTGGCCGCATCGCCGTACTTGCGATGGAAGTACTGAGGGGACCAAGCTGCCGGCGCCGGGCCCGAGGCATTGAGGCCATGCAGACGCTGGCCGTCCCAGAGGATGCAAAACGCGTCCGAACCCAGTCCATTGCTCACCGGCTCGACGATGGTCATGGCCGCAGCGGCTGCGATCGCCGCATCGACCGCGTTTCCACCCTGTCGCATGATGTGCAGGCCGGCCTGTGCGGCCAGGGGATGCGAGGTAGAGACAATGTTGCGCGCGAACAGGGGCAGGCGCGCGCTGGGATAGGTTTTTCCGAAATCAAAGGGCATAGGCTGCGTCACTCGAGGGTGATCTTTCGCTCTTGGATGATCTTTTTCCACTTGGCCGATTCCCCCGCCAACATGGTCGCGAACTGGGCCGGCGTGCCGCCCACCGGCTCGATGCCCAGGCGGGTGAGCTTGTCGATGGCCTCGGCGTCCTTGAGCACCTGGTTGGCCGCTGCATTGAGCCGGACCACCACCTCGGGCGGCAGGCCGCGCGGGCCGAACAGACCGAACCAGGTGTTGGACTCGTACCCGGGCAGCACGTCCGAGATCGGCGGCAGATCAGGCGCCAGCGGGGTGCGCTGGGCCGAGGTCACGCCCAGCGCGCGCAGCCGGCCGTCCCTGACATGCGGCAACCCGGTGGGCAGCGAGTCGAACAGCACATCGAGCTTGCCGCTGACCAAGTCGGGAATGGCCAGCGCCGTGCCCTTGTAGGGGATATGCACCACGAACACATTGGCCTGGGCTTTGAACAGCTCGGCTGTGAGCTGCACGATGGTGCCGTTGCCGCTGGAGGCGTAGTTCAGTCGCCCGGGGTTCTTGCGGGCATGGTCTATCCATTCCTTGACCGTCCTGGCTGGCGAATTG
>CANHGF010000384.1 GCA_947460065.1 Comamonadaceae bacterium | reverse complement strand
GGGCCCCGCGCCGAAGACCAGGTGGTTGCTCACCGGGCGGTCGAAGTCGACGCGCAAGGGGTCTTCCACCATCTGTGCGTCCAGGCCATAGATATGGGCCGGAAACACCAAGCGGTCACCGGCCTTGAAGCTAACGCCAGCGTAGACCATGTCCTGGGTGACGCCGCGCTCGGTACCCGCCACACCGTGCACGCGCATCAATTCCTCGATCGCATGGTCGATCAGTGCCGGGGCCTGCACCAGCCGCTGCCATTGCTCGGGATGCTGGCCGAGGTAGGCCATGATGAAGGAGAGCATGGCCGTCACGGTGTCGAGGCCGCCGAGAAACAGCAGGGTCACCATGCCCCGCTTCTCATCGGCCGTCAGCGGCCGGCCCTCGACCTGGGCCTGTACCACCAGACTGATCAGATCGGTGCCAGGCGCCGCCTCACGCTCAGCGATCAGCACTTGCAGGTAGTCGCCCAGCTCATTGAGAGCAGCCAGCCGGTCTGCGATCTGTGGCGCACGGGTGAAGCGAGCGACCTTGGCGATCAGCATCTCACGGTCATCGAGTGGCGCCTGGGCCATGCGCATGAACAGCTCGACCGGGAAGATCTGCGCCACCTGGCTGACGAATTCGCAGTGTCCTTGCGACAGGACAGCCTCTATCAGTCGGACCGCCAAGGCCCGCACATCGGCCTCCAGGTGCTGTATGCCCGCCGGCGAGAAGAAGGGGTTGATGATGCGGCGCAGCCCGGTGTGCAGCGGCGGATCGCACTGGTTGGGCAGGGTCGGTGGATGGCGTGCATTGGCCCGGTTGTGCACCGGGTCGCTGGAGAACTTGTCGGGCTGCCGCAGCATGTCCCGGGCCAGCGCAGCACGGCCGACCACCCAGTGACCCCTGTCCCCGGTGGTGTAGAACAGATCCGGGCTGCGCTCAAACAAGGCACTGACCTGCTGATGCGGACAGCTTTGCAGCTGCGGCGCATTGAATCGGTCGAATTCCACCACCCGCTCGGGTGGAATATGAGGGGGAATGCCTGTACTCATGAAAAAGCTCCTGGGGACGGCCGCGATGCCGACGGGGCTTGAAAGATCAATTCTGGCTGCAGATCGGCGATGCAACTGGCGCCGAGTTGGGCCATGGCGGTGTCGAGTTCGCCGCGCAGGATGTCCAGCGCCGCTTCGGCCCCACGCTGCGCGCCCAGGGCGGCCGTGGCATAAAGAAAACTGCGGCCCAGCAGCACGAAATTGGCGCCGGCGGCCAGCGCCCGGGCGATGTCATCGCCGCTGCGCACCCCACTATCGAGCAGCAGGCTGAAGTCCGGCCCCACAGCCTGGCGCACCGCCGGCAGCATCTCGATGGCGCTGGGCACAGCCGCCAGTTGCCGCCCACCATGGTTGGACACCACGATGCCGTCGACGCCCAGGGCGGCAATGCGCGCGGCATCTTGCGGATGCATCACGCCCTTGACGATGAGGGTGTGACGCCAGCGCTTGCGTATTTGCTCCAAGACGCCCCAGTCAATCTGGGCCTGTGCCAGCGACTGCAGCATGGCGCCGATGGCGATCGGCTCCTGCTGGGTTTGCGCCGCGCGGAAATTTTCGAAGGTCGGCACGCCAGCACGCCAGATGGCCCAGGACCAGCGCGGGTGGCTCAGCAGGTCGGCCAGCAGTGCGGGGCTGGGCCGCAGGGGCAGTGCGAATCCGTTGGCACGGTCGCGCAGCCGGCGGGCGGGGAAGTTGGCATCGACGGTCAGCACCAGGGTCCGCAGTCCGGCCGCCTCGGCCCTGTGCAGCAGCTGATCGGCCGTTGCGGCATCGCCACCGAGGTAAATCTGGAACCAGGTGTGCTCGGGCGCCAGGCGGGCGATGTCCTCGATCGAGGTGCTGGCCATGGTCGACAGCCCATAGGGAATATTGGCGCGTGCGGCGGCTGCCGCGAGGGCCCGGTCTGTACCTGGCCAGGCCAGATTGCACAAGCCCATGGGGCTGACACCAAAGGGCATCGCGTAGTGCTGCCCCAGCAGCCGGGTCGATAAATCGCGCTCCCGACACGGCCTGAGCACGCGCGGCACCAGCGCCAGGTTTTCAAAGGCGCTCTGGTTGCGGCGCAGGCTTTCTTCACTGCCCGCCCCACCATCGATGAAGTCAAAGGCCAGGCGCGGCAGCCTTGCCTTGGCGCGCAGCCGCAGTTGCGCGATGCTGTGCATCTTCAGGCCTTGGAGGATTGGAGGCGGACCTGCTCGTACCAGGAGGGGCTGGCATACCACTCGACCACGATGCGTCGGTCCTCGATCAACCAGCGCTCACCATGGCGGCAGAAGGTGTCGATGTAGCGGCCGGCATGGTCCAGGCCAAAGCGGGTCAGGGTCATGAAGTAGGTCCATCCCTGGGCCCGATCCTCGTCGATGAATTCCACCCGCGAGGTGGTCAGGTTGTGGCGCAGCAGCGGGATGGACCCATCGGCCTGCCGGTCGGGCCGGCCGCTGCCGATCACGGCCTCATAAAAGGCGTGAATCTCTTCGCGCCCCGCTCTGCGGGTGCCGCTAGACAGTTCCAGCTTCGCCGCCGGCATAAAGGCGCCGGCCACGCCGTGGGCGTCGCCGCTGTCGACGCAGTTGCAATAGGTCGATAGGGTGTGTGCAATTTGCACCCGAGCCAGACTTTGAGATGTGCTCACGCTGTCGTCTCCTGCCAAAAGGTTGCGGTCCGTGCGCCAGCCGGCAGACGCCTCGGACGGGACCGCAACCGGTGCTCAATCCAATGGTCAAACCGGTGGTCAAGACTTTCCAGAATCATCATAATGTATACGGCCAGGGGCAAAAAAATATAAACCCTGATCTCTGCCCGTCCCAAACCATGACACCAGACCTCATGCACAAAGAACCTGTCTATCAGATCCTCGCCCAGGACATCAAGGACCTTGGGGTTGACACCGTGTTTGGGCTGATGAGCGACGACATCTGCCAGTTGTTCGCCACGCTCGATGCCATGGGCGTGCGCATCATCGGCGTGCGCCATGAGACCCAGGCCGTGATGGCTGCGGCCGGCTATGCCGCGGCCACCGGGCGCCTGGGCGTGGCCCTGGTCGGGCGCGGTCCGGCCATGGCCAACGCGGTGCATGGCACCTTGTCGACCGCCAAGGCGGGCATGCCGGTGCTCTTGATCAGCGGCGATGCGCCTTTGGGCCGAGGGGCGGTCAATCCACTGGGGCCGGACCTGAAGTCATTTCCAGCGGCCGCAGTGACCCGGGCCTGCGGCATCGCGACCTTTGTGCCCTCGAGCACAG
>CANHGF010000383.1 GCA_947460065.1 Comamonadaceae bacterium | reverse complement strand
TGCTTTCTTTGAGGTCTATGAAGCTATTAAACGAGAACCGAAGCGTCGGAAATTCTATTTCAACCGGGGCCACACTTTGGCAGCAAGGCCGGGGGACTTGTCCCATCCGGGTCTGATCTCGCTGGCTGGCTGCTCAGCTTGGTCCAAGATCGAGAGTAAGACGCTTTTAGCTGACACCATGGTTACAGGCTGTCCAGATCGTCGAGCAAGGCCTGGGCCCGCACGCCAATCTCGGCCAGCTCCTGCCCGTCAATGCGCTGCAGGTTCTTGACCATCAGGGCGGTGCGGGGGTTGCCTGCCAATTCGGACTCATGGGTCTTCAGGAAATGCCAGTACAGGGTGGTCAATGGGCAGGCCGTGTCGCCGGTGCGACGCTCAGGCTGGTAGCTGCAGCCCTGGCAATAATTGCTCATTTTTTTGACATAAGCGCCGCTGGCCACATAGGGCTTGGAGGTGAAGCGGGCGCCAGTGGCAAACAGGGCCATGCCGGCGGTGTTGGGCAGCTCCACCCATTCGACCGCGTCGATATAGACCGCCAGGTACCAGTCGCACAGCTGCTGGGGCTCAATTTGGGCCAGCACGCCAAACATGCCGGTGACCATCAGGCGCTGAATGTGGTGCGCGTAGCCGTGTTCCAGCGTCTGGCCTATGCATTGGCGCATGCAGTTCATCCGGGTTTCGCCGCTCCAATACCAGGTTGGCAAATGACGCTGATGGGACAGGTGGTTGGCTTGTTTGAGGCCGGGCATGTCCAGAAAGTAGACGCCGCGCATGAATTCGCGCCAGCCCAGTACCTGCCGAATGAAGCCCTCGACGCTGGCCAGCTCGAGCCCGCGCTCGCGCCAGGCCCGCTCCGCCGCCTTCACCACCTCCAGGGGGCTGAGCAGCTTGAGGTTGAGCGAGCTCGAGAGCAGTGCATGCCAACCAAAAGGCATGCCCGACCACATCGCGTCCTGGTGCTGGCCAAAATGGGGCAGGCGATGCGCGATGAAGTCATCCAAGGCCTGCAGGGCCTGCGCTCGGGTTACTGGCCAGCGAAAGTCGCTTAAATGACCCGGATGATCGGCAAAACGCGCCTCGACCAGGGCCAGTACCTCGCGGGTGATGGCGTCGGGCGCAAAAGCGGGTGGTGTGGGCAGATCCTGCGGGCCTTTCTTGCCAAAAGCGCTGCGGTTATCGGCATCGAAATTCCACTGCCCGCCCACCGGCTCGTTGCCCTCCATCAAGATGCCATAGTCCCTGCGCATTTGCCGGTAGAAAAACTCCATGCGCAGCTGCTTGGAGCGGCCCGCCCAGAGCGCGAATTTGTGCGTGCTGCATAAAAAATGCGTGTCAGCGCGCCATTCGAAGGGCAGGCCGGCCGGCAAGGCGGCTTCGACCTGCGAGCGCACCCGCAGGTCGCCCGGCTCGACCCCGATCACCGCCTGTGGCTTGAGCTCACGGATCGCCGCATGGAGCCCGGTGGCCAGACTGGCATCGCCGTACTCGTCCAGGGCGCGGTAATGCACCGTCCAGCCGCGCTCACGCAGCGAGGCCGCGAAGTGACGCATAGCCGACAAAAAAAGCGCGGTGCGCTGCTTGTGCGAGCGCACATGGGTCGATTCCTCCAGCGCCTCGATCATCAGAACCTGGTCGCGGGCCGGGTCGGCATCGCGCAGGGCCGAGGACTGCTCGTCGAGCTGATCGCCTAGAAGAAAAATCAGGTGGCGCACTGTCATGGCTGCGTGCCGGATGTGGAGTTGTCTTTGGGGCCGGCGCGGCGGCAGGCTTGGCTGCAGTAGCGCACTTCGTCCCAGTTCTTGGCCCAGCTTTTGCGCCAGCTCATGGGGCGGCCGCAGCTGACGCAGGGCTTGCTGGGGAGGAAGGACTTGTTGCCCTTGAAGTCCTGCCCGGCACTGGCCCCTGATACGGATTTGTTTTTTGGTTTCACGCCTGGGGAGATCAGCTCAGGCTATTGCGGTAGTGGTGGGTGTCGGTGCGGTAGAGACCGCGCCGCAACTCCATCGGGGCGTCTTGGTAGGTGTAGGCCACCCGCTCCACACTCAAGAGCGGAGCGCCTGGGGTGACCTGCAGCCGCTCGGCCGCCTGCTCGTCAGCGGCCACCGCTCTGAGCTTTTCGTCCGCGCGCACCATGCGCACGCCAAATTCGGTTTCGAACAGGGCGTACATCGCGCCCTGGTGGCTGGCCAGGCGTTCTGCGGTCAGGCCCTTGAAGGCGCTGCCGGGCAGCCACAGGTCTTCCAAAATCGTGGGCACGCCCTGAAAGGACAGCACCCGCCGCACCTGGAGCACTGCATCGCCGGTGCGCAGGCCTAGGGTGCGGGCCACATCGGCCGGGGCTCTTTGGCGCTTGCAGTCGATGATGCTGCGCTGGGCTGGGCCTTCGCTGCCTAAGTCGCCATGGTCAGGCAGCAGGCGCAAAAATCGGAACTGGACATGCTGCTCGGCATGGGTGGCTACAAAGGTGCCGCGCCCCTGGCGGCGCACCACCAGGTGTTCTGCAGCCAACTCATCGATGGCTTTGCGCACCGTGCCCTGGCTGACGCGAAAGCGCGCAGCCAGTTCGATCTCACTGGGAATCAGGTCGCCCGGTTTCCAATGGCCGGCCTGCAGGCTCTGCAGAATCAGCGATTTGATCTGCTGATACAGCGGGCTGAAGGCCGGCGCAGCTGAGGCGTCGCCGATCTGCGATTCATCAAAAGATGGGGCTTGGGTCGCCATGGGCTCGGACGTGAAGGGAAAGCGAACAGTGTCGAAATCATATCTCTTATATAAGACATAAGACAGTTTGACCGCTGCGGGTTTTCCCCTCTAGAATGCGCATCGCGCGCGCGGCTTGTGGGCTGTCTTTTATGCTCTTGTCGCGCCTGTTAAGTCCCATCTTTACCCTGCTTGGAGCCTTCCCCATGAAAAAGCCCGTCCGAGTTGCCGTTACAGGCGCTGCTGGTCAAATCGGTTACGCCCTGCTGTTTCGCATCGCCTCAGGCGAGATGCTGGGCAAGGACCAGCCGGTCATCCTGCAGCTGCTGGAAATCCCGGATGAAAAGGCCCAAAAAGCGCTCAAGGGCGTGATGATGGAGCTCGAAGACTGCGCCTTCCCGCTGCTGGCCGGTATGCAGGCCCACAGCGACCCCATGACCGCCTTCAAGGATACCGACTACGCCCTGCTGGTGGGCTCGCGCCCCCGCGGTCCGGGCATGGAGCGCGCCGAGCTGCTGTCGATCAACGGCGCCATCTTCACGGCCCAGGGCAAGGCCCTCAACGCCGTGGCGTCGCGCAAT
>CANHGF010000382.1 GCA_947460065.1 Comamonadaceae bacterium | reverse complement strand
GGTGGTAGTCAGCAAGGAAGCAACAACCTTTATTATCCAGCAAATCAAGGAGATTCTAGTGGTATTTATAATGCAACTAATTTTCCAGGACTTGTTGCTGTAGGCGGCGGTGGCGGCGGTAATGGTGAAAACCCTAACACAGGAAGAGTGGGCGGTTCAGGCGGAGGCGGAGCATCAAACAATGCATCCGTACTTGGTTCTGGAGGCAGCGCACAACTTGGTCAAGGTTCTTCTGGAGGAAATGCTGGCAATAACCAAGGAGTAGTAAGTCAAACAGGTGCTGGTGGCGGTGGTGCTGCAAATGCTGGTACAAATGTCTCTTCTACAAATATTTCTCTTTCTGGTGGAAATGGAAAAACAACAAATATTAATGGTAATTCAGTAACTTACGCTGGCGGTGGCGGTGGTGCTGGTGCAAACGTTACATCTAGTGGTGGTAATGGTGGCGGTGGGGCAGGTAGTAGTACAAATGCTGGACTTTGCTCACCACCCTGGTCGAGCTTAAGGGTTTTGAGGAGGCCAAGGGCTTGACCCGCCCCCAAGGCGTTGAGCATGGCGCCTACAAAGGCCGCCCGACCTGGAAAGAGCAGCGTGAGGAGGAAGCCCGCGAACTCGGTTACACCCGGCAGCCCTATGCGGTGATCATCGGCGGTGGTCAGGCCGGCATCATTTTGGGCGCGCGCCTGCGCAAGCTCGGTGTGCCGGCCATCATCATCGAAAAGAACGCCCGGGCCGGTGACTCCTGGCGCAACCGCTACAAGAGCTTGTGCCTGCACGACCCGGTCTGGTACGACCACCTGCCCTATATGCCCTTTCCGGAAGACTGGCCGGTGTTTGCCCCCAAGGACAAGATCGGCGATTGGCTGGAGATGTACACCAAGGTGATGGAGCTCAACTACTGGAATTCCACCACCTGCAAAAAGGCCAGCTACAACGACAAGCGCCAGGAGTGGGAGATCACCGTCGAGCGCGAAGGCCGCGAGCTGACCCTGCGCCCCAAAGAGCTGGTCATTGCGCTGGGCGTCTCGGGCTACCCCAGCGTGCCGCAGATTGCGGGCGCCGACAGCTTCGAGGGCGATCAGTTCCACTCCAGCAAATTCCCGGGCGCTGAGAACTACCGCGGCAAGAAGGCGCTGGTGCTGGGCTCCAACAATTCCGCGCATGACATTTGCGCCGCGCTGTGGGAGCAAGACGTGGACACCACCATGATCCAGCGCTCGTCCACCCACATCGCGCCTTCGAAAGCCCTGATGGAGTTGGCCTTGGGCGGGCTCTATTCAGAGCAGGCGGTCAAAAGCGGCATCGACCACCACACCGCCGACTTGGTCTTTGCCAGCGTGCCTTACAAGATCATGCATAGCTTTCACATCCCGGTCTATGAGGAGATGAAAAAGCGCGAGGCCGACCTGTATGCCCGTCTGGAAAAAGCCGGCTTCCTGCTGGACTTCGGTGTCGACGGCTCGGGCCTGTTCATGAAGTATCTGCGCCGCGGCTCGGGCTACTACATTGATGTGGGCGCCTCTGAGCTGGTGGCCAATGGCAGCGTCAAGCTCAAAAGCGGGGTCAATATTGCGCAGATCAATCCGCGCTCGGTGGTACTTAGCGACGGTACCGAACTGGCGGCCGATCTGATCGTCTACGCCACCGGCTACGGCTCTATGAACCAGTGGCTGGCGGACCTGATCTCGCCCGAGGTCGCTCAGCGCCTGGGCAAGGTCTGGGGCCTGGGATCAAATACTCCCAAAGATCCCGGTCCTTGGGAAGGCGAGCTGCGCAATATGTGGAAGCCCACCCAGGTGCCGCACCTGTGGGTGCAAGGCGGCAACCTGCACCAGAATCGGCACTACTCGCAGTTCGTGGGCTTGCAACTCAAGGCCCGCTATGAAGGCATTGCGACGCCGGTCTACGGGCTTGCCGAGGTGCATCACACGAGCTGAAGGGGGGCGCCGAGGTCGGCGGTATTGATGTGGAGCGGGCGATGGGAATCGAACCCACGTCTTGAGCTTGGGAAGCTCAGGTCCTGCCATTGAACGACGCCCGCATGCACCCATTCTAGGGCAGGCACAGGCCAATGGACCGGGTGTCAAGGACAAGAGTCAAGTAAGGCCACAGCAAGCTGCGTTTAGCCCGGATGTCATTGAAAATGTTCAGGTGAGCCCAGCCCCTTCGATCCCGAGCCGTGAAGCCCCGCCCTGGTGGTTGCTGGGGCTGCTTGCTGCCTATGCGGTGCTGGAGCTGTCCTTCAACCATCACCTGATGGAAATGAGCTCGGCCGCTGCGCCCGAGTTGGGCGCCCTCAAAGACCTTGAAGTCTGGGCCCGACTGATTTCAGGCCTGGGGCTGTCGCTGTGGCTCACCCGTGCGATGCTGCGGCGGGGCATGATGCCGGCATTGGCCTTGCTGCTCAGCCTGCTGGTGGGTGTCACCCTGATGTGGCATCTGCAGCGCTGGCTGGTCGATCGCATCGTGACGCAGGCCAGTGCGCAAGACAAGCAAATGAGTTTGTATGCACAGCAACTGGCACCAGCGCTGCTTGGGGGCCAATTGCTCGTTCGAGGCAAGCCGCTGGTGCAACTTGAGCGGCTTCCTGCCGACAGTCGCCCCGCCTGGCGCGCCTTGCTGCCGGCGATCACCCTGGGACTGACGCCTGCCGATATTCAGGCCAAGGGGCTGGAGGCGGCCATGAACGCGCAGCCCTGGCCAGATCAACTGCTGACCGATGCCTACCGCCGTGCGGTCATGGTTCCCGTTGCTCTGGGCGTTTCGCTGCTGTTCGGTCTGGCCAATTTGTGCCTGCTCATCTGCCTGCTGGCTCAGCGCTGCTGGCCAGGCAAGCTTGCAGCGCCATGGCGCCCATCCCTGTTTTTCCTGCTTCTGTGGGTCTCGTCTCTCACCTGGAGCTTCATGTCGTATGCCGACGATACATCCGCGACGGCCTATTACGAGGTCGCCCGACCGAGTCTGCGCGCCAGTCAGCCGCTGCTGGCACCCTTTGTGGAGTGGACCTTGCGGGCACAACCGACCTGGCAGTCATCCACCGGCTGGATGCATGACCACCTGCTGGGCGGCTATGCCTTTCACAGCCTGCCCGGGCTTGAATAGGGCCCGGACGCAAGCCGCTTAGCGCAGCACGTCGCTCAGCGCAGCACGTCGCCCACGCACAGAAATTTGATTTCCACGTATTCGTCGATGCCGTGGTGCGAACCTTCACGCCCGAGGCCAGACTGCTTCACCCCACCAAAGGGCACATGTTCGGTGGCCAAAATACCGACATTGATGCCG
>CANHGF010000381.1 GCA_947460065.1 Comamonadaceae bacterium | reverse complement strand
TGGTCATGCGCTCCTTGACCTCAGGCAGCGCCAGGATGCGGGCAATCTCGCCGTTGAGCTTGGCCAGCACCGGCTTGGGCGTCTTGCTCGGTGCGAGCATGCCAATCCAGAAGTCAAACACAAAACCGGGCAGACCCGACTCAGCGACCGTCGGCACATTGGGCAGAGCCGAGGAGCGCTTGGAGGTGCTCACCGCGATGGCGCGCAGCCGGTTTTCGCGGACCGCTGGCAGCGAGGCCAGGATAGGCGTGAACATGAAGTCGGCACGGCCGGTGCTCACCTCCACGATGGTCTCTGGCGTTCCCTTGAAGGGAATGTGGGTGATCTGCAAATTGGCCAAAGCACGGAACTTTTCCGCATTCACATGGGTGGCACTGCCGACACCGGCTGAGGCGTAGTTGAGCGCACCGGGCTTGGCGCGAGCCGCCGCCAGCAACTCAGCCACCGTCTTGATGGGGCTGCCGGCACCCACCACCAGCATGCTGGGCAGCGCAGCCAGCGGCGAGACGCCGGCAAAGTCGCCCAGGGTGTCGTACTGAATACCGCTGTAGAGCACCGGGTTGACCACATGGCCGGTAGACACCACCAGCAAGGTGTGGCCGTCGGCTTCGGCGCGTGCCACCTGGGTCGCGCCCAGGGTGCCACCGGCGCCAGGCCGGTTTTCCACCACCACAGGCTGGCCCCAGGCGGCCTGCAGCTTCTCACCCACCACCCGGGCCATGATGTCGGTGGCGCTGCCCGCGGTAAAGGGCACCACGATCTTGATGGTCTTGCTCGGGTAGGTCTGGGCCCAGCTGCAAGCCACAGCCAGGGCGGCGGCGGCACCGATAAACAAACGCTTCATGTGAGTCTCCTGCTTGGTTCTTGTGAAAAATCCGAATGCCAGTGCCTTCAGGCCAGGCCCATGGCCTGGGTGATTTTGCGCCCTGAGGCTTGTAGCTGCGCCATCAGCGGCGCGAGCTCGACGCCCAGCAACTGACCTTGGCGCTTTTTCCACTGGCCGGCCACCATGACGCTGTCGATATTGGCCAGCGTGGTCTGAAACACCACGCTGCTGACCGCGTCGTGAACCGGCTGCATGTTCAGGTCGCTGGCACGGATCATCACCAGATCGGCCTGCTTGCCGGCCGCCAAGGTGCCGATGCGGTCAAGCTGGCCAAGCATGCGCGCGCCCTCGACGGTAACCCAGCTCAGGGCCTCGCGGGTGGTGATGGTCGAAGTCGGCGGAATGGTGCCGTGGGCCTGACGGTGGGCGACGTTGTCCAGCGAGCGCTGCATGCCCAGGGCAATGCGCGCCTGGCTGAGCATGTCGCCGCCGAGCACGCTCTCCAGGTCGGCGCCCAGCGATGGCGCGCGGCCCAATTGGCGCAACCGTCCGGTCAGCGGGTGGCCATGGCCCTGGGTCATCTCGTTTTCGGCAGCGGCTGAAAAGCTCATGCCCAGTTCGCAAAAGCGGCGCAGTTGTTCGTCGTCCAGGGCATGCCCGTGCACGATGTTCACATGCTTGCCCAGCAGCCCCTGCTGCTGCAGCACCTGCCAGCCTTCGGGCGTGCGCGGCGGGCCGCCGCCTTGGTGCAGCGAGGCGATGATGCCCAGATCGCGCGCCATGGCAAAGTCGTGCAGGGCCACATCCAGCGTGGAGTAATGCGGGCCCAGCACCGCCGCATGAATGCTCAGCAAACTGCTGCCCTGGTGGGCTTTGAGCAGGCGCTCGATCTCGGCGCGCGGATGCGGCACTTCCCAGAAAGGTTTTTCACCCGGCTTGGGGTCGGGCTTGGGCGTGCCGTGGAAAAAGGCGGCGCGAATGCCGGACTCCAGCAGGCCCGCGATGGCCGCGTCGTTGTGCGCCGGCGTCGGGTTGTTGTGGCACCAGTCCACCAGGGTGGTGCTGCCGCAGTTGATCTGGTTGAGCGCCCCCACCAGGGTGGCAATGTGCAGGTCTTCGGGCTTGAAGACCGTGGCCAGACCGGCATGCATCTTCGCGAAGTATTCGAGCAGCGTCCAGTTGGAGGCCAGACCCCGCAGCGCCGTCTGCCAGGTGTGCATGTGAGCGTTGATCAGCCCCGGGATGATGATCTGCCCGCTGGCATCGATCAGATCAGCCGAGTCGGACGCGATGCGCGGAGCAATTTCGGCGATCTGGTCGCCGCGCACCAAAATGTCTGCGCAGGGCAGATCGCCCTGGCGGTCCATGGTGATGACGGTGGCGCCGCGGATCAGCGTATCGCGCATGGCTTCAAGATTCCAGTCCGTCGCTCATCTTCACGTTCTCGCTCTTGAGCTCCAAGCCCGAGTCGGCCGCCATTTCCTTGAGCAACACCGCAAAGTCGATGTCCTCATAGCCACGGCCAACCATGCGCGCGATCGATTCGCGGGTGGCGGCAGCGGCCGGCATCGGCACGCCATAGGCCTTGGCCGCGCCCAGGCCCAAGTCCATGTCCTTGAGCAGAAGCTTGGGGGTGAAGGTCACCTGATCGAAGGTTAGGTTGGTGAGCATCGGCGTCTTGTAGCGGGTGTACATGGAGCCGACCACCGAGTCGTTGATGCTCTCGAGGAAAACATGACGCGGAATCCCGGCCTTTTCAGCCATGACGGTGATCTCGCACAGATTCTGGATCACCACGCCAAACATGGTGTTGTGGGCGATCTTCCAGACGCGCGCCAGTTCCCCCTCGCCCACCCACATGACTCGCCGGGCCATAGCCTGCAGCATGGCTTCAACTTCTTCGTAGAGCGCCTTGGGGCCGGAGGCGACCAGCAGCAATTTGCCGGCCTTGGCCACCTTGGCATTGCCTGAGACCGGCGCGCACAGATAGCCCACGCCCATGGCCTCGAGCCGCTCGCGGATCTCGGCCGAGCCTTCCTGGGAGATGGAAGACGAATCGATCACCATGCGCGGCTTGCTGGCACCGGCCACCAGACCGCCCTCGGCAAACAGCACCTCTTTGAGGTCATCGGTGGTCGAAACCATGGTGAACACCGCCTGGCAGCTGGCCAGGTCCTGCTTGCTCGCAACGATGGTGGCACCGGCCTCGGCCAGCGGCGCCGCCTTAGAGGCGGTGCGGTTCCAGACGTTCACGTCATGGCCGGCCTTGATCAATTTCTTGGCCATGGCCTCGCCCATGCGACCCAAGCCTATCCAGCCTATGCGATTGCTCATGCTTGTCTCCAGCGGATTTCAAAAAGGGTGACAGTTTGTCGCAGGCACCCCTGAGGTACAAGAAAGGCTGCGGAAATCAGTTTTCCCATCGGTGGAAAAGAACCAGGCCAATCCAGCGGTTCGGGCAGCCTGTATG
>CANHGF010000380.1 GCA_947460065.1 Comamonadaceae bacterium | reverse complement strand
TTGCATGGAGGCACTCATCATGTTAAGGCGGGCCTCGCGGTCGCCTCCGTTGCGCGTCGCCCGCTCAATATTTGCCCAGGCGCGCTGCAGGCCGTCGAGCGCAATACCGTCGGCCGGCGGGGTAAAGGGCGCGGCCATGAAGGTTTCCATGCAGTGGGCGATGGCATCCATGCCGGTGGCTGCGGTCAGACCGGCGGGCAGACCCAGCGTCAGCTCGGGGTCGCAAATGGCCGACTTGGGCACGATATGCCAGGAGTGAAAGCCCAACTTGCGGCCGTCGTCGATGATCAAAATCGCGCCACGCGCCACCTCGCTGCCGGTGCCGGCGGTGGTGGGCACCGCGATCAGTGGCGCCGCGCGCTCGGTGATCTTGGGCGAGCCGCCTTCGATGGTGGCATAGGTTTTGAGCGGGCCCTCGTGGGTGGCGGCGATAGCAACGCCCTTGGCACAGTCGACGGCCGAGCCGCCGCCCAGGGCGATCAGCCCGTCGCAAGCACCCCTCCGGTAAGCCTCGACTGCCGCGCGCACCGCCGCTTCGGTCGGGTTAGACGGGGTCTGGTCAAACACAGTGACCGGCCAGCCGGGCAGGGCGGCCAGCGCCCGGTCCACAATGCCCGCCGCTTTGACGCCGGCGTCGGTGACGATCAGCGGCCGGCTGATGCCCACCCGCTGGCATTCGGCCTGCAAGCTGCGCAGGGCGCCAAAGTCAATTTGGATCTGGGTGATGTAGTTGATCAAGGCCAAGGCAAGCTCCTGTAAACAATGCCCGGATTCTCAGGCAAAAGTAGCGACAGGCCCGCGTTGTACCATGCCGCAACTAAGAGCCAGGCCATGAGTCATTTCGCACACCGCAGCCCCTCACCGCTGACGCCCGAAGTTCGGCGACTGGTCGACAACATCCACCGTGCGGGTCGTCCGCCCATGCACGCGATGAGTGTGGACCAGGCGCGGGCCTTCTACCAAGCGGGTGCTCCCCTGCTGGACTTGCCTGCGCCGGCGATCGACAAGGTTCAAGCCCTGTATATTCCCGCCCGCGACGGCCATCTCATGCCAGCACGGCTTTACGCGCCGCACAGCGCGCAGGCTCTGCCGACTCTGCTGTATTTCCATGGCGGCGGCTTTACCATCGGCGGGCTCGATACCCACGATGTGCTGTGCCGCCAACTCAGCCTGCTGGGGCAGTGCGCGGTGGTCTCGCTCGACTACAGGCTGGCCCCTGAGCACCGCTTCCCGACCGCAGTTCATGACGCTTGGGACGCTTTGCAATGGTTGTCCGTCCATGCCCGCGAGCTCGGGCTCGATGGACAGCGCCTGGCGCTTGGCGGCGACAGCGCCGGCGGTACGCTGGCTGCGGTGTGCGCGCTGATGGCCCGCGACGCGGGCCTTGCCTTGCGCCTGCAACTGCTGATTTACCCGGGCACCACTGCGCATCAAGACACCGCCTCGCACAGCACCTACAGCCAAGGCCATATGCTCGACAAAGACACCGTCGACTGGTTCTTCGCGCATTACATTGATGTGCAGGACCGTGCCGACTGGCGCTTTGCTCCTTTGAACGCTGCCGACCACAGCGGGCTCGCACCAGCCTGGCTGGGCCTTGCCGAATGCGACCCCTTGGTCGATGAAGGCATTGCCTATGCCGATACCTTGCGCATGGCGGGTGTGCCGGTGGACCTGGAAATTTACCGAGGCGTGATCCACGGCTTCATGACCATGGGCCGGGCCATTACGCAGGCGAAAGTGGCCCATGCCGACGCTGCTGCAGCCCTGCGTGCGGCCTTTACCGGCGGCTCGGCAGGCGCCGGCTAAACTTGCGCACCTTGCCGGTGCACCCCCTGAGCGCCGGAGGCTGACCCGGCGTGCCCGATATGAAAAGACAGGACCTGCGCTTTTTTCACCGCCTGCGCGTGCGCTGGGCCGAAGTGGACATGCAGAAGATCGTCTTCAATGGCCACTACCTCATGTACCTAGACACCGCCATGGCCGACTACTGGCGGGTGCTGGCGCTGCCCTATGAAGAGGCTATGCATCGGCTTGGCGGCGATCTTTACGTCAAGAAAGCCAGCGTGGAGTACCACGGCTCTGCCCGCTATGACGACACGCTCGATATCGGCCTGCGCTGCACCCGCATTGGCAGCTCCTCGATCCAATTTGTGGGCGCGATATTTCGTGGCGAAGACCTGTTGATCACCGCCGAATTGATTTACGTCTACGCAGACCCCAGCACCCAGACCTCGCGGCCGGTGCCCGACGCGCTGCGTCAGGTGATGCTGGGCTACGAGGCCGGCGAGCCCGTGCTGGAGGTGCGCACCGGAGCCTGGGCTGAGCTCCATGAGGACGCAATGAAGGTGCGCATCGAGGTGTTTGTTGAGGAGCAGCGCATCCCGCTGGCGATGGAGCAAGACCCGGCCGATGAAGTTTCGCTGCATGCGGTGGCCTACAACCGCCTGGGCATGCCGGTGGCCACCGGTCGCCTGCTGCCTGCTGAAGAAGCGACCGGCCGCATCGGCCGCATGGCGGTCAAGCGGGTACTGCGCGAGGCCGGCATAGGCTCGCAGGTGCTGCAGGCCCTTGTTGCCGCCTCGGCCCAGCGCGGCGATGGTGCGGTGGCGCTGCATGCTCAGCGCAGCGCCGAAGGCTTTTATGCGCGCAGCGGCTTTGCGACCCAGGGCGATGGTTTTGAAGAAGTGGGCCTGCCTCATATCGAGATGGTTAAGGCGGTCTGAGCCCAGCGCTTGAGGCCAGGCCCCATCGCTGCGAGGGCGCAGCTCCCACACCCCCAACCCCGGCCTCAGTTCCCAAACTCCGGCCTCAGTTCCCCAACTCCAGCCTCAATTCATTTTTGTAGGAGCGCCGCCCTCGGCGCGATACGGCCTTCAAACACACACGGCTATAACGCCTGAACCCTCAAAGCCTCGCTCATTTGGTAGCCTTTGCCATGGACGGTCCTGATCTCCATGCTGGGGTCGCTGACGTGGCGCAGCTTGGTGCGCAGGCGGCTGACCAGCACTTCCAGCCTGGCCTTGTCCGCCTTGTCGTTGAGGCCGCCGCTGCCGATCGCATCGATCAGCTCTTCATAGCTGCAGGCCCCTGCCGCATCGCTGAGGTGTTGCAGCAAGCTGCATTCGCTGCGGGTCAGGCTGAGTATGTCGCCCTTGGGTGACAGCAGTCGCAGGCTCTTGCTGTGCAAGGTCCAAGGGCCATCAGCCTGTGGTCCGTCTGGCCAGCGTCGTGGCGTTGCCCGTCGAGACAGGTTGTGCAATACCGCCAGCAATTCCTCCGCACGGGTTGGTTTG
>CANHGF010000379.1 GCA_947460065.1 Comamonadaceae bacterium | reverse complement strand
TCGATGGCAGCCCGGTGATCACCGGCGTGTTGCCGCTCGATCGCGCCATCGAGGCCTTTGACTTGGCCGGTGACAAGAGCCGCTCGCTCAAGGTTCAGATTGCCTTTGACGAAGTCAGCGCCTAATTTTTTCAGAGAGACTTCCATGCAAAAAATCGCCCTCGTCACCGGTGCCAGTTCGGGCATCGGACGCGCCTGCGCGCTGGCCCTGCTCAAGGACGGCTGGCAGGTGGTACTGGTCGGCCGCCGCGCCGATGCCCTGCAGAAAACCCTGGCCGATGCCGGTGAACAGAGGGCCCACGGCGATGCGATGCCGGCCGCTGTGTCAGACGAGTCGCAGGTGCAAGCCCTGTTCGCCCAGGTCAAACAGAAGTTCGGTCGCTTGGACCTGCTGTTCAACAACGCCGGTATTTCCTTGCCCTACGCCCTGCCCGGCGACCTGAGCGGACAGGAGTGGCGCCGTGCGGTCGACATCAACCTCAATGGTGCCTTCTACTGCCTCTCGCATGCCTTCAAGCTGATGCAAGAACAAAGCCCGCAGGGCGGACGCATCATCAACAACGGCTCGATCTCGGCCCATGTACCCCGGCCCGGCTCGATCGCGTACACCGCGACCAAGCACGCCATTTCGGGACTGACCCGGGCTGCATCTCTCGATGGCCGGCCGTTTTCGATCGCGGTCGGACAGATCGACATCGGCAACGTCGCCTCCGACATGACCGAGCGCATGGCCAAGGGCATCGTGCAGGCCGACGGCAGCATGCGCCCCGAGCCGCGGATGGACATGTCGGCGGTGGTGGAAACGTTTTTGACCATGGCCCGCATGCCCCTGTCGGCCAATATCTTGTTCACCACCGTCATGGCCACCAACATGCCCTTTGTGGGCCGAGGCTGAGTCGCTCAAGGCTGCCTAGACCGATGCAAGATCAGGACATTGGGCTGGTCGGCCTGGGGGTGATGGGCGAGAACCTGGCGCTCAATTTCGAGCGCCACGGTTTTTCGGTCGGCGGTTTCGACTCCGCCGAACTCAAACGCCTCGCCTTCAATCAGCGCACCCAAGGGCTGCGCGCTCAAGTCACCAGCAGCCTGCCGGCCCTGGTGGCCAAGCTCAAGCGCCCAAGACGGCTGCTGATCATGGTGCCCGCAGGTCAAGCGGTCGATGCGGTGCTGGACGCCCTACTCGATCTGCTCGAGCCCGGCGATGTGGTGATGGACGGCGGCAACTCCCACTACCTGGACACCGCGCGCCGCCTCCACAGGCTGCAGGCCGCCGGCCTGCGCTACATCGGCACCGGCGTCAGCGGCGGCGAGCAAGGCGCCTTGCTCGGGCCGGCACTGATGCCCGGCGGCGACGAGCGGGCCTGGCCCCAGGTCAGGCCCCTGTTGCAGGCCATTGCCGCCCGCAGCCCCGATGGCCAGCCCTGCTGTCAGTGGATGGGGCCACAGGGCGCTGGTCACTTCGTCAAGATGGTGCACAACGGCATCGAATATGCCGATATGCAGGCCATCTGCGAAGCCTATTGGCTGATGCATCAGGGCCTGGGCATGCCGGCGCAGGCCATTGGCGAGGAATTTGCCCGCTGGAATGAGGGCGAGCTCAGCAGCTATCTGCTGGGCATCAGCGCCGACATCCTGCAGCGCCAGGACACAGACAGCGGGCAGGCCCTGGTCGATCTGATCCTCGATACCGCCGAGCAAAAAGGCACCGGCAAATGGGCCAGCCAGGCCGCACTCGACCTCGGCGCTGCCGCGCCCACGATGAACCAGGCGGTTTATGCCCGTATCCTGAGCGCCATGAAGGCCGAGCGGGTGCAGGCATCAAGCAGCTTGGCAGCGGCCCGTCCCCAGGCCAGGCCCGATACCCGGGCCAGTTTGCCGCTGATACGCGGCGCCCTCATGGCCACCAAAATCTCAGCCTATGCCCAGGGCTTTGCCTTGATGCAGCGTACAGAACAGGAACTGGGCTGGCCGCTGCCCGTGGCGACCATCGCTCGGCTCTGGCAGGCCGGTTGCATCATCCGAGCCCGCCTGCTCGAAGACATCGCACAGGCTTTAGACAGGCGAGTGGACTTGCCCAACCTGCTGGTCGATGCGGACCTGGCGCGGCGCATGTCCAGCCTTCAGCAAGACCTGCGCGAAGTGGTTGCCCTCGGCGCCTTGCGGGGCCTGCCGCTGCCGGCCTTCATGAGCGCCCTGAGCTACTACGACGCCTACCGCTCAGAGCGCCTGCCAGCCAACCTGCTGCAGGCGCAGCGCGATTATTTCGGCGCCCACGGCTATCAAAGGGTGGACCAGCCGGGGAAATTTCATACCCAGTGGAGCGTCTGAGCCTGAGCTTCAGCGGCTGATTCGCTGCACTGCGTCAGCGCGCCGATGCAAATCAGGCAGCAGCTGCAGACCCAGCCCAGGCTGATCGTTCAGGCTGATCATGCCGTTTTGCACCCTGGGCAGCTCGGTCACCAGCTCCTTGTACCAGCCGCTGTAGAAGGCACGCACGCTTTCCTGGATCAGGGCATTGGGTGCATGCAGCGACAGATGGGTGGAGGCGGCCCAGACCACCGGACCAGTGCAGTCATGAGGCGCAACCGGCAGCTGCCAGGCATCGGCCATGGCGGCGATCTTGCGTGCCTCGGTCAGTCCGCCGCACCAGCTCAAATCCAGCATCACCACACCAGCCACCCCGGTCTGCAGGTAATCCTTGAAGCCCCATTTGTAGCTCAAGGTCTCGCTGGCACAGATCAAGGCCTTGCAGTCCTGGGCATATTGCTTGAGCAGGTCCAGGCTGTCCATGCGGATCGCATCCTCATGCCAGAAGGTGTCAAACTGCTGCAGCGCGCGCGAGATCTTGCAAGCCATAGGCAGGCGCCAGAGGCTATGGAACTCGACCATGATGTCCATCTTGTCGCCTACCGCCTGGCGGATCTTGCGAAAGGGCTCGAGCGCCTGATCGAGATCTTGCGCACTGATGTACTGGCCGTGCGACTGCTCCGCTGCGATGTCGAAGGGCCAAATCTTCATGCCGGTGATGCCCTCGGACAGCAGCGACAGGGCCAGTTCATCAGCGTGGTGCAAAAAGCCTTGCAGATCTTCGTAAGGTCCGGCGTTGTTGCCCAGACCCCAGTTGGAGCTGGTCTGATTCACATTGCTGCGGATGTACTGGTAGCCAGCACAGGTGTTGTAGACGCGGATCTGGTCGCGGCTCTTGCCGCCCAAGGCGGTATGCACCGGCATGCCAGCAGCCTGACCAAACAAGTCCCACAGGGCGATGTCGACCGCCGAATTGCCACGGGTTTCCACCCCT
>CANHGF010000378.1 GCA_947460065.1 Comamonadaceae bacterium | reverse complement strand
TCGGTCAACAAAGCGGCCAACGACACCATCTCCGAATTTGTGCGGGCTCGCATACGCCGCACCGTGAAGGATCCGGTAGTGGCCGAGTCGCTGTGCCCCACCGACCATCCCCTGGGCACCAAGCGCATCTGTGTGGACACCGGCTACTTTGAAACCTACAACCTGCCCCATGTCAGGCTGCTTGATCTGAAGAAAACACCGATCGATCGCTTCGTCAGCCACGGCGTCAAGGTGGCGGGCGAGGAGATCGCCCTCGACGCCTTGGTCTGCGCCACCGGCTATGACGCTCTGACCGGCGCGGTCATGGCCATCGACATTCGTGGCCGCGCTGGTCTGAGCCTGCGCGATAAGTGGGCGCAGGGCCCGCGCACTTTGCTTGGCCTGATGACGGCCGGTTTTCCCAACCTCTTCATCATCACAGGCGCCGGTAGCCCCTCGGTGCTGGTCAACATGGTGGTCGGCATCGAGCACCATGTGCAGTGGATCACCGACTGCCTTAAATACCTGCGGGATCGGGGCATATCGACCATCGAGGCTTCGGTACCGGCCGAAGACCAGTGGGTCGAGCATGTCAATTCAGCGGCCAACCGCACCCTGCTGCCTTTGGCCAACTCCTGGTTTCTGGGAGCCAACATTCCCGGCAAACCCCGGGTGTTCATGCCCTATGCGGCCAAGATTGGCGTCTACCGGCGCGAATGCCAGGCGGTGGCCGACAAAGGCTACGAAGGCTTCATTTTGTCCAAGGCAGGAGCGCCCGCATGAATCCCCGTCCCTTCGAGCATCAACTGGCGGTTATCACCGGTGCGGCCAGCGGCATAGGCTTGGCCTGCGCCGAGCTGCTGGCAGAGCGCGGCGCGAAGGTGCTGCTGCTTGACCGGCAGATCGATGCTGCGCAGGCCGCAGCGCAGCGTCTGGGTGGCCATGCCTATGAAATTGACGTGGCCGATGTGGCGCAGGTTCAGGCCCTGGCCGAGCGCATCGAGGCCGAGCACGGATCGGTACACCTTCTGATCAGTGCCGCCGGCATCATTCAGGGTGCGGCGGTGCCGCCCGATCAAGTGCCCTGGGAGCAATACAACCGGGTGTTCGAGATCAATTTGCGCGGCACCTCAGCCGTTTGCGCTGCCTTTGGCAGCCGTATGGCCCAGCGCGGGCGCGGTTCCATCGTCAACCTGGCCTCTATTTCTGCGATGCGCTCGACCCCGCTGCATGCTTATGGGACGCTGAAGTCGGCGATTGTGGCGCTCACCGAAAATTTGGCGGCCGAGTGGGGCCGCAGCGGCGTGCGCGTTAACTGTCTTTCGCCCGGGCCGGTGCTCACGCCCGCTCTGCAAGCGGCATTCGACCAAGGCCAGCGCGACCGCCCCACCATGGCCCAGAATGCGGCCAGCGGCAAGATTTCCAGCACCCGCGAGGTGGCGCAGGCAGCGGCCTTCTTGCTGTCGGACGAGGCCAGCGCGATCACCGGGGTCAACCTGCCGGTCGATCATGGCTGGCTGGTGGCCACCTCCTGGGCCACCTTTGGTGGCCTGCGGCCTGCTCAAGGCTGAATTTATTGTGATGGGAGTTCTCTGATGTCCAGCCCCCCGCTGGCCGGCGTGCGCGTGCTCAGCCTGGCCGAGCAACTGCCTGGCCCTTACGCCACCCTGCTGCTGGCCGACCTGGGCGCCGATGTGATCCTGGTTGAACGCCCGGGCAGCGGCGATCCCTCGCGCCGCTTTGTCGGCCTGTTCGACTCGATGAACCGCAACAAGCGTTCGGTGGTGCTCAACCTCAAGGACGCTGCCGACCGGCAGCGCTTTCTGGAGCTGGTCAATACCGCCGATGTGGTGATGGAAGGCTTTCGCCCGGGTGTGATGAAGCGCCTGGGGCTCGACGCGGATACCTTGCGTCAGCGCAAGCCCGATCTGGTCTATGTGTCCATCTCTTCCTTCGGCCAGGACGGCCCGCTGGCCGCGGTGGTCGGCCACGACCTGAGCATCCAGGGCGTGGCCGGCATGCTCAAGGTACCGGTAGGGCAGGAAAGCCGTGCTTCGGTGCCGGTGCTGCCCCTGGCCGATATTGCATCGGGCATGTTCGCTGCCTTCGGCGTGGTCTCGGCCCTGTTCGCCCGCGAGCGCGGCCGCAGCGGCAGCACGGTCGATGTGTCTATGCTCGACAGCCTGGTCAGCTGGATGACCCTGTTCCTGGCGCCCCGAGCCAATCAGCAGCCGATCCGCGATCTGCCGCCGCTTGACCCGGGATACGGCATCTTTCACACCGCCGACGGGCGCCAGCTTACGCTGAGCATTGCGGGTGAGGACCCGATGTGGCAGTCGCTGTGTGACCTGATCGGTTTGCCCCAGTACCGCGATTTGACTGAAAAGCAGCGCGAGGCGCGGGTGCTCGAAATCGACCCCCAGGTGCGCCAGGCCCTGGCCAAGTGGCCGTGCGAGCCCCTGCAGCAAGAGCTGGAGGCGCGTGGCATTGCCTTTGGTCCGGTGCTCGACGATGCGCAGGTGCTCAAGGAGCCGCAGATCGTGCATCGCGGCCTGGCGGTGCACGGCGTGGGGCCAGCCCAGCAAACCTTTGTCAAGCAGCCCATCTTGTTCGATGGTGGCAACTTTGAGATCACGCGGCCACCACCGGCCCTGGGCGAGCACAACCAGGAGGTGCTGGCCTCCCTGCCTTCGGCCGGCCAGGGGCCGTCAACAGCTTCATAGGGGGAACATTCATGATTCAGGTCATCGCCATCATCCAGGCCAAGCCCGGCATGCGGTCCAAAATTCTGGACTTCCTCCAAGCCAATGTGCCCAAGGTGCGGGCCGAACCCGGCTGCGTGGAATACATGGCCACGGTTGACGCGAGCGGCGCGCCTGGCTTGCAGACCCCGATCGGGCCCGACAGCTTCATCGTCTTTGAGCGCTGGGCCGACATGCCCAGCTTTCAAGCCCACGCCGACGCGCCGCATGTGATCACCTACCGGCAAAATACGGCTGAGTTCATTGCATCGCGCACGGTGCATGTGCTGACTGCGCTTTGAGCGCGGCTCGCGCTTCAGTCATCTGGGCGACTGAAGGCGCGGGCGCGGGGGCTGCGCTATTGCAGCCTATTGGCTAACATGAATTGATCATCGATGACCGCCAGAGCCTGCGTGACAGGCCAAGCAGGTACAGGGGACAGCATCATGGGCATCACATTCGGCGGCATGGAGGGCAGGCAGATCGTCATCACCGGCGGTGCCGGCGGCATCGGCCAGGCTTGCGCCCGGCAACTGCTGCAAGCTGGCGCTCGGGTGCTGCTGGTCGATGTGGACGCAGTGCGC
>CANHGF010000377.1 GCA_947460065.1 Comamonadaceae bacterium | reverse complement strand
CAGCTCGCGCTCGGGCAGGCCGCCGGGGCGGTGCAGGCTGACGCTGTAATTCCATTCGCGCACGCCCTCGCTGCGCAAGCCGATGGCAATGGCTTGCAAGGCGCGCTGCAGGCCCGGGTTCTGACGCGCCGACTCGCGCTCGGCCGCCGTCAGGGGCGCAGGCCGACCCGGCAGGCTGATGCGCTGACCCAACTCTTCCAGCGCGAGCTGCTCGTAAAAGCCGCGCATCGATGCGATGGACTGCAGCATCACCAGGGCCTGGGCCCGCTGCGGCGGTGTGGCCGCTGCGGTAGAGCCAGGCGCGGTCGACAGTGGCCCGGCATGCACGCCCGCAGGAGCAGGCGATGCAGCAGCCGGCGCGGCAGCGGCCGTTTCCATCAAGGCCTTGGCGCGCCAGTAGACCCAGGTCGGCTCCTTGGCGGCGTTCTCGCTCATGGCGGCGGTGGCGCTCAGAACCTGAGACCACTGAGGCTGGGTGCCCGCGCGCAGGGCGGCGCGCACCTTCCAGCCCAGCAGATCGTCGCTGAGGTCGCCATCGCGCGAGACCTGGGCGAAATACTGCGCGGCCTGCAGATCGAGCCGCAGCGCTGTGCGCTTGCCGATGACGCCCCAGACCCAGTTGCGCTCCTCGGCGGTGAGTTGGACACCCCATTTTTTGCCAAGCTGCTCGGCCGCCTCCTCTGGGTCCTGAGTGGCCAGGCGGATCAAGGCCAGGGTCACCAACTCCTTGCGCTGACGGCTCAGGGCCAAGGTTTTATCGCGCAGAAACCGGGCCGGATCGGCGCTGATCTGGCTCAAATGGGCGCCGGCCTCAGGCGCCACGATATCGGTGGCCTCGCGCAGCGCGCGCGGTCGGTTGGCTTCCATGGCCAGGCGGGCCTTGCGCCAAACCTCCAGCGCCGGCAACTGCTTGTCTTCATAAAAATGGCGCGCCGCACTCTTGCAGCCGTCATCGGATTCGCGCTGGCTGTGCCACAGGCGCCTGAGCTCCTCAGCCAGTCGCTGCGAACCAGCGCCTGGCGAGCGCAGGTGTTCTACCCACAGCGCGTAGCAACGCACCTCGGGGTCATCGTTCATGCGAAATTGGGCGAGTTCGTTTTGGAAGGCCGTCCACTCCCGGCGCTGACCGAGCAGCAAGAGCCAGTCATTGCGCAGGCGGTCTTCCTGATAGGTGCCCGCCCAGCGGCTGAAAAAAGCCTGGACTTCCGATGCCGGCACCTTCCACAAGCGCAGACGCAAGTCCCAATAGGCGGCCCAGGGCTCCAGACCATGGCCACGCACCTGGGGCAGCAGGGCTTGCAGCCTGGCCTTGTCGCTGCGATCGAAGGCCTGCTTGATTTCGAGCATGGCCTGATCACCCGGGCTGACCGGGGCCTGGGCGCCAGCGCCCTGCGCCAGGCTCAGCAAAGCCGACAAACAGGCGCCTAGAAAAAATTTAGGTAGCATGGGTAGATTATGGACAAACAAAGCGCGCGCAAAGCCCTCATCGAGCAAAGGCTCAACCTGCCTGACCGCTTGCAGCGCGCTGAATTGCTGCAGCGGGTGCTGCGCATCTGGCTGGTGGGCCGGCCTGATACGGTCATTGGCGCCTACTGGCCGATCAAGGGCGAGTTCGATCCCCTGCCCGCGCTCTACCGCTGGCAAGAAGACGCCTTGCTCGCGCCTTCGCTTGGGGGCTGGCCGGTAACGGCCGATGCACAGCCGCAGTTGGCCAGCGAAAGCCTGGCCCAGCGCTTGCCGCGCAAGGTCGGTCTGCCGGTGGTCAACAAAGCCACCCGCACCCTGAGCTTTCACGCCTGGTACCCCGGCTGCCCGATGGAAGAGGACGCCTACGGAATCCCCAAACCCAAAGACACCGAGCTGGTGGAGCCGACTTTGCTGCTGGTGCCCTGTGTGGGCTGGGGGCCCGGCGGCTACCGTCTGGGCTATGGCGGCGGCTTTTATGACCGCACCCTGGCCGACTACAGGCCCAAGCCAGTGACGGTCGGCCTGGGCTACAGCCTGGGTTGGCTGCCCGACCTTCAAGCCGAGCCTCACGATGTGCCCTTGGACGCCATTTTGAGCGAGCAAGGCGTGGCCTGGCCCGGCTGAATCCGGCTGCAGTGCCTTGCGGGAAATCTCTCACCGGGCCGAGGGCGGCCCCCCACTCCCAGCGGTGATGGCGGTGAGGTGTGGGAGCCGCGCCCTCGCGGCGATGCGGCGCTCCACCAGAGCGGGGCTCTCAAAGGGTGGGATCGCAATCGGCCCCATAAAAAAACCCCGCCCGGTTGCCCGGGCAGGGTTTTCACAAGACTGCTCTTGAAACTGGCGCTAGGCCAGCGTCAGATCAGAACTGGTGCTGGATCGAAGCGCGCAGAACCTTGAGGTCCGAGCCTGCGGTCGTGGCTGCCACGGCGCTCTGGCCACCGCCAGAGATGTTCATGTTGTTGGCGGCACCGTTGGTGATGATGTTGTACGACGCGGTCAGAGCCGTGCGCTTGCTCAGCTCGTAGCGAGCTGCAACAGCGTAGGCCTTGGAGCCGCTGTCAGCCAGGGACTGGCCGCCGAAGCCCTTGACATTGCCTTGGGTCACGTACTGAGCGTGCAGTTCCATAGCGCCCATGCGGTGCTGAACACCGATCTGGTTGCTGGACTGCTTGCGATAGCCGCCGGTCAATGCACCAGCAGCACTCACTGCCAGAGCATCATCATTGGTGGTTGCCAGGGTGTACTCGCGAGCGAACACAGCGTTGGCAAAGTACACCTTGCTGCCAGGAGCGTAGACATAAGCCAGGCCGATCTTGTTGCCGGTGGCGTTGGTGTTGGTGGCCAGGGCCAGGTCGTTGGTGCCGTTCTTGTTGGCAGCGTAGTCATACTGAACCGAGAAAGGGCCAGTGATGTAGCGAACGGTCACGCCTTGGGCAACGGCTTTGACTTCTGCGCCAACAGCAGTCGACTCAGCTGCAACGGGGTGTGCAAACCAGACCGAGGAACCTGCAAAGCCACCCAGGTCAGCGCCACCGACGACCTGGACGGTGTTTTCCATGCGAGCGGCCGGAGCAGACAACCAGCCCGACGAAGGAGCGGTGTAGCTAGAACCCACGCCACCGCTGATGCGGTTAGCGCCGACGTCTTCGGTCGGGCCCATGCCCCAGAACACGTTCTGGCGACCCAGACGCAGTTCGGCGGTGTTGTTGCCGATGCCGACGTGGGCTTCACGGGTGCCGAAGAAGCCGGTGCCGCTGTTGGCTCCGCCCGACTGGCCGTTGGCGGTGGCGGTGTCGATGTTGATACCTGTTTCGATCACGGAGAAGGCACGCAGACCGCCGCCAAGTTT
>CANHGF010000376.1 GCA_947460065.1 Comamonadaceae bacterium | reverse complement strand
GACAAGACGAGGTGAGCGTTGACGTTTGTTGGAAGGCGTGACCAATTGAATGTTTTGCCGCCGCCCCCGTAGCCCTCGACATGGGCGTCGAGCAAGATGGCCTGGGCGGCACTGAACTCCTGGGCATATTTTAGGAGGTCAAAGCCTGGCCCGGCTGGTGCAGGGGCATCGCTGGCCGGCATCCGCGCCGCCCGCAGGAAGGGCCGGCCGTAGCGGGTGCATTGCTCGGCCGTTTCGTCGCCGTGAAATTGCAGCAGGGCCTGGGGCAGCAGGGCCAGGGCCTGGCCGATGAACTGGGGCTCGGCATTGACGAAAAGCAGCACCGGGGTCACAAAGGGCGGCAGACGCTGGGCCAGCTCGGCCGCTCGCTCTGGGCTCACAAAGCGGGCACTGGGCGCGTACAGCACAAAGCCCAGGGCATCGACCCCAGCGGCCACGGCCGCATCCACGTCGGCCTCGCGGGCCAGGCCGCAGACTTTGCTGCGGGTGCGGTGGGCAGGGCTCATGGCAGCCAAGCATAGGCGGGTGGGTGCGTCGGCAAGCCCCAGCGCTCCTCATAGACCGGTCCGAGAAAGTACAGCCCATCGGGCGAGAAGGTGGGCGCGGCCGCGTCGCGGTCGCGTGCGGCCAGAACCTCGCTCATGGAGGCGGCCGAGCGCATGCCTTGGCCGACCTGGATCAGGCAGCCCATCAGGTTGCGCACCATGTGGTGCAGGAAGGCATTGGCCTCGAACTCGAAGCGCCAATAAGCTCCACGCTGGCTGATCTGAATGCGGCGCAGCGTCTTGACGGGGGTGTGCGACTGGCACTGCGCCGCCCGGAAAGAGGAAAAGTCGTGCTCGCCGATCAGCAGCGCCGCCGCCTGCTCCATCGCCGCTCGATTGAGCGGCCTAAACACCCAGCCCACCCGGCCGGCCTCGACGCTGGGGCGCACTGGCGATTCGAGCAGCACATAGGCATAGCGCCGGCCCAGGGCCTGGCTGCGGCAGTGAAAGTCGGCACTCATATGCCGGGCCCACTGCACCGCAATGACGCGAGGCAGCAGGCTGTTGGGCCCGCGCACCCAGGCGCCTTCTGGGCGCTCGGCCTGGGTGTCGAAGTGCACCACCTGCATGAGTGCATGCACGCCAGCGTCTGTGCGGCCGGCGCACATCGTGCGGATCGGCTCGTTACTGAAACGGCTGAGTGCCTTTTCGAGCTGGTCTTGAACCGTGTTGCCCGAAGGCTGGCTTTGCCAGCCCTCATAGCCACCGCCCTCGTAGCTCAGGCCCAGGGCCACTCTCATGCGCAGTCTCCGTTCATGGCTTGCGCTTCGGAGAATCGTTCAGATCCAGGCTGATGCGGCTCAGATCGAGCGGGCCGGTGCTCAGGGCCGCAGGCGCTGTTTGACGGTTTGCAGGCGCAGGCGCAGGCTCGCCCAGGTCCAGCGATGGCAGGGGGCCCAGATCGCTGAGTTTGGCCATGGCGGGCGGCGGCGCGCTGGCTTGGGGGGCGGGCTGGCTGAGAGGCGTGCGCGGGCGCTCATCGTCGGGCAGGGCGGGGCGAAAAATGCCTTGACTCGTATCGACGACAGGCCCGGTCTGCGCCGCACGCGAGCGCGGCGCGGGCGCTTTGCTCAGGGCCGGCGGGGCGAGCTCGCCGTCCTTGCGTTTGAAGACCAGCAGCAAAATCACCAGCAAGGCTGCGCCCACGGAGATCAGCATCCAGGGGTCGATAAGCCGGCCTTGCTGGCTTGTACTTGCCGCAATGGCTGTGGGCGCGCTGACCGTCGCTGCGGGTTGCGGTGCACTGGCCTGGCCCCAGGGTTCGCTGGCAGCCTTGCTCGGGCTTGCGGCTGCCTGGCTGGCGTCTGGCAAGGCTGCAGCGGCTGCTGCGCTTGCGTTCGGGCTGGGGCTCGGGCTGGGGCTCGGGATGGTGCGCCGCAGCGCCAACAATTGCGTCCGCGCCTGCTCAGGCGAGACGGCCGTGGCCAGGGCCGCGCTGGGCAATTGCAATTTCAGGCTGCTTTGCAGTGTCTGGCTGGGCCCGCTCAGTTGCGGATTGAGGCGCAGCAGGGCCAGCAGGAATTGCTCGAAGCTGATGCCGGCGGGCACCTGTTCCAGCGCGATATCGGCCGGCGTCTGCCCGCTGGAGGGGCTGATGAATGAAGGTGGGGCCGGCGGCGTTTGCGCCCAGGCAGACTGGCACAGCAGCAAGGCCACAAACAAGCTGGCCGCCGCTCGCAGCGCTCTTTGGGCACCGGCACGGGCCAGGGCCAGACCTTGCGGGTTGGGATACAGGGCAGTCAGGTACACGGCGGTGGGGCGCTCATTGGCCATGAAATAAACGGTGCGCAAGCTGACCTTAACACCAAAAACGCCCGGGCGACCACGGCCGGCCCGGGCTGCGGCAGTTGCCTTAGTCCGCAAGCAAGATGCGCAGCATCCTGCGCAGCGGCTCGGCCGCGCCCCACAGCAGCTGGTCGCCGATGGTGAAGGCGCCCAGGTACTCCGGACCCATGGCCATCTTGCGCAGGCGGCCCACCGGGATGGTCATGGTGCCGGTCACCGCCACGGGGGTCAGGTGCTTCATGGTGGCCTCACGGGTGTTGGCGACCACTTGAACCCATTCGTTGTCGGCGGCGATCATGGCTTCGATGTCGGCCACGGGCACGTCTTTCCTGAGCTTGAAGGTCAGGGCCTGGCTGTGGCAGCGCATGGCGCCGACCCGCACACAAAAGCCATCCACCGGCACTGCCGGACTGCCGAATCCCTCGCCCTGGCCCAAGATCTTGTTGGTCTCGGCCATGCCCTTCCACTCTTCTTTGGACATGCCATTGCCCAGGTCTTTGTCGATCCAGGGAATCAGCGAGCCGCCCAGGGGCACGCCAAATTGCGCGGTTTCCTCGGCGCTGAGGCTGCGCTGCTTGGCAATGATCTGGCGGTCAATCTCCAAAATAGCGCTTTTCGGGTCGTCCAGCAGGGCCCTGACCTCGGCGTTGAGCGTGCCGTACTGCGTGAGCAGTTCGCGCATGTGCTGGGCGCCGCCACCAGAGGCCGCTTGGTAGGTCTGGGTGCTCATCCACTCGACCAGTCCGGCCTTGTAGAGCGCTCCCACGCCCATCAGCATGCAGCTGACGGTGCAATTGCCGCCGACCCAGTTCAGGCCGCCCTTGCTCAGGGCGTTCTTGATGACTGGCATATTGACCGGATCGAGGATGATGACCGCGTCGTCGTTCATGCGCAGGGTCGAGGCCGCGTCGATCCAATGGCCCTTCCAGCCGGCTGCGCGCAGCAGGGGAAACACCTCGCTGGTGTAGTCGCCGCCCTGGCAGGTGATGATGAT
>CANHGF010000375.1 GCA_947460065.1 Comamonadaceae bacterium | reverse complement strand
TGACCACCGCTCCCAGAGCGATCTTGGTGGTCATTTCATTGAAAAGCATGGCTGCGGGGGCGACGCCGAAGGTGCGTGTCAGGTGAAACGCATTGGACCAGCCGGAGGAGCCTTTGGCCCCCGGAAAAACCAGCACCTTACCTGCAAAACTGACCCCACGCAGCGCATGGCGGACCTCAACGATGGTGCCGGTGCGCGAATCGATGCCGCCCCAGCCCGAGATGCGGTCGTGAGTGACCAGCGCCTCGCCTTCGGCCACGCCGGGGACGACACAGCGCCCGCGCAGGGTCAGGTGACTGGTATTCATCCGGCCAGCTCCTGCCAACGACCGCTGCAGGCGGCCTCGACGCATTGGGCAGTCGAGCCGAACCAGGCTTGCACGCCCAAGATCGCCGGCAGGTAATGGGTCTGCTTGGCCGAGTCCAGTGCCACCACCCGGGTGCCGGGCGGCACGGCGCGACTCATGGCCGAGCAGCTGTCCGACAGGATATGACCGCCAGCTTCTTCAATGATGCGGGTGTAGCCGCTTTGGTCGCACAAGAACTTGGTCGCCCGCGCGGTGAACACCCAGAGCTGCACGTCGGCATGGATCCGTCGGCCTTCGAGCAGCTGCGCCAGCTCCCACATCTGCTCCAGGCTGTAGTGCGGACAGCCCAGCATCACATAGTCAACCTTGGCATCGCGCCCGGTGGCGTTGAGCCGCTCCAGGGTCTCGCGGCGCTCGCGCAGGCCGTAGCGCAGGGGCTGGGTCGGCACCTTGCGCTGACCAAAAGCCTGCTGCAGGCTGGTCGCCTCGGGCGTGATGCCCACCAGGTGGTACATCTCCACCCCGCCCGAAGACGAGGCCGATGCGCCAAAATGCTTGAGCCGGGCCAGGTTGGGCGTGCTGCGGATGCCGGTGATCACCGGCACCTGCTCCTGCACCTGCTCGCCCATCCAGTAGCCCAGCAGGCCCCAGTCGGCGGTGCTTTTCACATCGGTATCGACTTCAATCCAGTGGCTGCCCAGACGGTTTTCATCGAGGTGATAGCCCCAGTAGGGAATGCGCCCGGTGAGCATGGCTGCGCCTACGCTCTCGCGGCCCTCGGTGTTGGTGCGCGCCCCCAGCACCGAGTTGCAATAGACCACCGCCGACGACTCCATCCAGGCGCAGTGCTCGCCGCGCACCGGGATGTTGCCCACCTGATAAGGCGTGCAGGTGTTGGTGGCCTGTATGCCCAGGCCGGTGGTGAAGGCTTCGCCCTTGCGAAAAAACTGCACCGTCTGCTCGTCCACGCCCATGCGCTCGGCCTGCGCCGGATCGAAGCCGAGTTGCGTGTGCACGGAAAAGGTACGCACCTTGGGAATGCTCACCACCTCGTCGCTGTCGAGGCTGAACTGCGAGAACACCGCTTCCATGCCCCCATGTTGACTGGCGAATTCGCGCATGAAGGGCGTACTGGCACTCACCGACGCGACCACATTGCGGGTCTCGACCAGCCGCTCGGCGCCCAGCGCCTGGCCGTAGCGCATCAACAGGTCCATGGCCTTTTGCACCGCCGGGCCATCGCGGCCGTCGAGCATGGCCTGCTCGTCGCCTGTGAGTTTCATACGCCAGCCGCTGCGCTGGCGCGCACGGGCTCACCGGGCTGCTCACTGCACTGCCCCGCCTTGCGCAGGTACACGCCCTGGGCCAGCAAGAGATCCTGCAGCTGGCCGATGTTGACCGCGCGCGGCTGCACCCCCGCCTGCACGCTCAGGGCGGCCGCCGCGCCGGCAGCCTGCCCGGTGATCCAGCACTGCGGAATCTCGCGCATGAAGCCGTGGGAGTTTTTGTCGCAGGAGATATGCCGGCCGCAGGCCAGCAGGCCTTCGAGCGTGCGCGGCACCAGCGCGCCATAGGGCACAGAGATATTGGGAAAGGTCGGAGAAATCGCCGGCGAGACGCCGATTTCATCAGGCAGGGCCAGGCCCTGCGGCCACTGCGAGCGCAGCACCGCGCCGACGCCGCGCAGGCGGCGGGTGTGGCGCACGCCAATCTGCGGCGCGCTGAGCATCATGTAGGCGCCCTCGAAGCCCGGCGCATGCGCGCGGTAGAAGGCCAGGTGCTTGTCCATGGCCCGGTGCGAACGGATCTCAACCGTGGTGAGGTCGTCCACATCAAGCGCGTTGTAGCCGGTCTGGCGCGGGCCCATGAACAGCGCCACATCGTTGCGCCAGGACACGAAGGGCCGCTCAAACAGGCCGCACTCCTGGCGGCCCCGCGCCATGAAGGCGTTGAAGGCTTCGGGCTGGCCGGCCTTGAAGGCGATCCAGCGGTTCATGTCGACCCCGGCGAAGGTCCAGGCGGTGTTCATGGCGTGATGGATGTCGGCCGGCTCGATGTCATCGTCGAATTCGGCGCCAGCGCGGCCGAACAGATCGCCATCGCCGGTGGCGTCGATCACCACGTCGGCCATCAACGCCATGCGCCCTTCCTTGCTCTCAAACACCACGCCCTTGACCGCACCGGCCTCGACAATGGGCAGCGCCGCCCAGGTGTGATAGACCAGGTGCACGCCGCTTTCAAGGATGATGTCCTGACTCAGGAGCTTGAGCCGCTCGGGGTCTATGGTGGGCGACCAAGTCACCACGCCATGGTAAGCGGCGGTGCGCTGAGACCAGTGAGCGGCGCGGGCCGGGTCTTTCGAACCCCATTCGGCGGGCTCTGGCCCGGCAATCGCATCGGCCGGCAGCCGGTCGAGCAATTCCTTGCCCAGACCGCGAATCACCAACTGGCCCTGCCAGTCGCTCATGCGGTCGATCCAGATCACCAGCCCGCCGGTCGACAGGCCGCCCAGATGGTTGTAGCGCTCGAGCAGGGTCACATCGGCGCCGGCGCGAGCCGCTGCCACCGCCGCCGCCGTGCCCGAGGGGCCGCCACCGACCACCAGCACCTGGGTTTTGCGGTAAATCGGCACCTGGCGTCCCTGCTCCTGCCAATAGCCCAGGTCGGCGCGCTCGGGCTTGCTGTCGTCGCGGCCGAAGGTGTCGGACACCAAAATACGCTCGTCGTTGCGCTGGCGGTCCAGCACCGAGTAGTCAATGATTTTCTTGTCGCTCATGGTCGGTCTCAATTCGAATCAAGGCTGGGGCGGCGCGGGTGATGCCGGATGCACCAGCACCGCGCCCTCGCTCAAGGGGCCCACATTGCGCCGGTAAATTTGCAGCCAGCCGCTGTCAAAGGGCAGGGTCGGGGCGACCCAAGCCTCGCGCCGGCGCTGCAGCTCGGACTCGTCAACCAAGAGGTCGCAGCGCTGCTCGTCCAGATCAATCTCAATGCGGTCGCCGTCATGCACCAGGGCCAGCGGGCCGCAGACCG
>CANHGF010000374.1 GCA_947460065.1 Comamonadaceae bacterium | reverse complement strand
GCGCAAAACCGGCCCGGGTGCGAAACAGGTAGACCCACAAGAGCGCTGCTGCGGCCAGGGCCAGCAGCAGGCCTATGCTGGCGCGCGAGCCGCTCATCAGGCGCGGTATCTTGGTCACCGCTTCAAAGGTCTTGGTCTGGGGAAAGTTGTAGCCGCCCGGATCCTTCCAGGGGCCATGCACCAGAAAGGTCAGCACCATGATGGCCACGTAGACCAGCATCAGGCTGACCAGGATCTCATTGGCATTGAAGCGGTCGCGCAGCCAGGCGGTCAGCCCCGCCCAGGCCATGCCGCCGAGTACGCCGGCCAGCAACAAGGCCGGCACGATCCAGGCGCCGGTGTTCTTGTCGGCCAGCAGCGCTACACCGCCTGCGCAGACCGCACCGATGACGAACTGACCTTCGGCTCCGATATTCCACACATTGGAGCGAAAACACACCGCCAGGCCCAGAGCAATCAGCAGCAGCGGCGTGGCCTTGACCATCAGCTCGCCGATGGCGTATTTGGACTTGAGCGGCTCCCAGAAAAACATTTGCAGTCCGCGCACCGGGTCCTTGTCCAGCGCCACGAACAGCAGCGCCCCCAGGCTGACAGTTAGCGCGATGGCCAGCAGCGGCGAGGCATAGGTCCATAGGCCTGAGGCCTGCGCTCTGGGTTCAAGCCTGAGCATGGCCCACCTCCTCGTGCGCAGCATCGGGCCACAGGCCGCTCATCCACTCACCGATGCGCTCGATGCTGGCCTGCGCGCGCTCCAGCGAGGGCGAAAGACGGCCCTTGGCAATGACATGCAGGCGGTCGCAGATCTCAAAGAGCTCGTCGAGCTCCTCACTGACCACCAGCACCGCACAACCGGCATCGCGCAGCGCCAGGATCTCGCCGCGAATCTGCGCCGCCGCACCCACATCCACACCCCAGGTCGGCTGCGAGACAATGAGCAGTTGCGGCCTGGCCTCTATCTCGCGGCCGACGATGAACTTTTGCAAGTTCCCGCCTGAGAGCGACTGCGCCAGCGCCTGCGGCCCACCCGCCTTGACCCGAAAGCGCTCGATCAGCCCCCGCGCCTGCTCGGACAGCGCGGCGCCGCGTATCCAACCGAGCGGCCCCAGCGATTCGCTGCGGGTCAGCAGCAGGTTGTGCGCCAGACTCATCGAGGGCACCGCGCCTCGGCCCAGTCGTTCCTCAGGCACAAAATGCAGGCCCATGCGGCGCCGTCCGCCCGGGCCCATGCCGGCGATGTTCTGACCGTGCAGTAGCAGCTGCCCGCCTGAAGCGAGCGCGCGCTCGTCTTCGCCCGACAGCGCCCACATCAGCTCGCGCTGGCCATTGCCCGACACCCCGGCAATGCCCAGCACTTCGCCGCTGCGCACCTGCAGGCTGATGCCCTCGAGGTCGACCCCGAAGGGCTCGGACCTGGGCAGGCTCAGGGCCTGCACCTGCAGTACCGCAGCGCCCGCCTGCCGGGGCTTGAGGCTCAGGGCGGGCGGCTCGGCGCCGATCATCATGCGGCTGAGCGAGGCATTGGACTCTCCGCGCGGGTCACACAGGCCCGTCACCTGACCGCTGCGCAGCACGGTGCAGGCCGTACACAGCGCGCGAATCTCATGCAATTTGTGGCTGATGTAGAGCAGGCTGCAGCCCCGGCTGACCAGCAGACGCAGCACCTCGAACAATTTGTCGACTGCTTGCGGCGTGAGCACCGACGTGGGCTCATCGAGAATCAGCAACTGCGGCTCGCCCAGCAGGGCACGGATGATCTCCACCCGCTGCATTTCGCCTACGCTTAGGGTGTGCACCGGCCGCTCGGGCTCGATCTCCAGGCCATATTCGCTGGCCTTGCTGCGTATGCGCTCAGTCACCTCGGCCAGCGAGAGCGATTTGTCCAGGCCAAGCCAGACGTTCTCGGCCACCGTTAGGGTATCGAACAGGCTGAAATGCTGGAACACCATGCTGATGCCCAGGGCGCGCGCCTGCTGCGGGTTGCGGATCTGGACCGGTTGTCCGTTAAAGCGGATCTGCCCGTCGTCGGGCTTGACCGCGCCGTAGATGATCTTCATCAGGGTGGACTTGCCGGCGCCGTTTTCGCCGAGCACGGCATGGGCTTGGCCGGGCAGCACCTGCAGATCAATCCGGTCATTGGCCAGCACCGCAGGGTAGCGCTTGGTGATGCCTCGCAAGGCCAGGCGCGGCGCGGCGGGGTCGGTGGCAGCAGAGGCACTCATCGAGTCTTCCTTGGGTCGGTGCTCAGGGCAGGCTGGCACGGGCATCCGGCCGCAGCGCAAGCGCCACTTCGCGCACCTGATCGCGCAGCCATCGCGATGCTGCTGAAGCATGGCTGCGCTCATGCCAGAGCTGGTAGTACATCATGCGCGGGAAAGTCACAGGGCAGGGCAGGATTTTCAGGGGCAGGCCCTGTGTAAAACGTTCGCAGTATTGACGGCCAGTGGTCAGCACCAGCAGGCTGGAAGCCACCATGGACGGGATCAGTCCAAAGTGCGGGCACCGCACCGCGATATGCCGCGCCATCCCCAGAGAGGCCAGGTGTTCGTCGATGAAGCCTTTGGCGCCCGGGTGGGTGGGCGTCGGCGCCACATGCTGGGCCTCGAGCCAGCTTTGCTCCGACCAGGAGCGGCGCGCCGCCGGATGTTTGCTCGAGACCAGGCAGACCACCTCGTCGCCAAACAGCCGGCCCATGTGCAGCTCGTCGGGCGGGCGGGCCCAGTTACCAATCACGATATCGACCTTGCCCTGGGCCAGATGCGCCCGGTAGTCGCCGTCTTCGGACAGGCCGCGCAGGTCAATCCCGGTTTGCGGCGCCATGCTTTTGATGCGCGCCACCAACTGTGGCAGAAATTGCGGGTCGAGGTAGTCGCTGGCGGCCAAGCGGAAGACTTCTGTGCTGCTGGCCGGGTCAAAGCCGCGGGCATTGCGAAACAGGCTCTGCGCCTCGCGCAAAATGCTGGCCGCCGGCTCGACCATGCGCAGGCCAGTGTCGGTCGGCACCATGCTCGAGCCCGAGCGCACCAGCAGCGCATCGCCGGAGAGCTCGCGCAGCCGGCGCAGCGCGGCACTGACGGCAGGCTGGTGCATGCCCAGGCGCAACGCTGCCTTGGAAACACTGCGTTCTGTGAGCACGGTATGCAAGATCCTGATGAGATGAAGATCGATCTTGTCGAAAACGGACTGCTCTGTCATATCGGTCGGAGCATGCTGGAGATATGGGGAACCATATGATCGCGTTCTATTTACCTTCTAAGCTCGCGCGCATGACTGAGTTGCCACCGATCAGGACCCTTCGATTTTTCAGGCGCGGCCAGGGCGTAGCGCTCAGCAATGTACCACCT